>JAADGR010000462.1 GCA_013152225.1 Calditrichota bacterium | reverse complement strand
CAATATACTTTTCCAAAATAATGCCGGGAGACGGCGCTGCAATTTTTGCATCCTGTAACTGAATTTGCAAAAGTTGAATTTGCGCTTTGACCTTTTTGCGCTGAACCTGCAAAGCCTTTAAACTTGTTTTGGCATTTTGATACTGCGTCAAGGCTGCCTTGAAGGCTGTGCTCATATCATCGAACTGTTGTTGGGTGGCACTGTTACCCTCGAAAAGGGCTTTGATACGTTCAAGTTTTTTCCCCGCGTTTTTGAAATTATCCTCAGCCAGGTCGGCGGAACGTTTTGCGTTTATCATTCTCAAATCTATTTCTTCCAAAGCGGCTAAAAGCTGTTCTTTCTGTATGGATATTTTGGCCGTATCCAAAACAGCAATGAGTTGCCCCTCTTTTACCTGTACGCCCTGGTCAACTAACAGCGCAATAACCTCTCCGGCTGTTCTCGCACTGATTGTAACCTCAGTCGCTTCAATCGTACCCGAACCTATGAAATCATCGTTTCGATCCTTTGCACAAGAAGAAAGAAAAAGTGCTGAAAATATAAAGAGAGCATAAATTGTTTTCATCATATCATTCCTTTGAATAAAGAACAAATCGTTTTCCGACTTGCAAGCTCCGCTCTGCCTGCAAATAGCGAATATGACTTTTTGGGTTATGTCATTGCGAGCGAAACGGAGTGAAGCGAAGCAATCTCATGCTTAACAGGCGGTTATGAGATTGCTTCGTCGTTCGTTCCTCACTCCTCACAATGACAATCATTTGTTACATTTTAACCCACAACAAGTATATTTTAATTTCCTTCTCCGGTTTCCCTTCTCCGTTCTCCCGCCTCCGTTGTTCGCTTCTCTCCAACCGCTCTTTTCCAATTCGCAAAGCTAATAAAATAATCAATTTCCGCATCAGCCTTTCGCAGCCGCGCGCGCGTTAATTCAAGCTGCGCATCCAAATATTCCGTATTCGTTGCCTGACCCTGCCTGTAGCTGTTTTCCGTGACACGGAAGGATTCTTCAGCTTGTTTTTCTATATCCTCGCTCAGTTGGATTCGCTTTTTCGCTTCCTGCACGGAAAGACACGCTTGCGTTACCTGGAATTTTATTGCCAGTTTGGCTTGTTGCAGGGCATCCGTTACGCTGGTGGATATTAATTTTGCTTGTTCTATTTTCGATCCGGTTTTGCCCCAGTTCCATAATTCCCAATTCATTCCCACACCGACAATCCAGTAATCCATCCACTCATTTTTAACAAAATTCAGACCGGGGCGACCATAGCCGTAAGAAGCAAAAGCGGACATTGCAGGAAGCCGGCCTCCTTTAACGATTTTGATCGCCGTGTTAGCAGCTTGCAATGAGAAATTGAGCGATTTGATTTCTTCGCGGTTATCCAGGGCGCGTTGCACAGATGTTTCGATTTCGGTTTCCTGAGAAATCGGGAGATCAACATCCACAAAATTTATATCATTTTTAAGATCTGAGCCGAGAATGTTTTCCAGGGCAGCAACGGCAAGCCGGACGCCGTTTTCCGCCCGTACAACGGCCAGTTCTGCTTCGGCCGCTTTTACCCTGACCGCCAGCAACTCTGCTTTTCGCGCCATGCCTTGCGCAACATAGTTTTGAACATCCTGCAGGTGGGCGTTGACCTGTTCCTTCCCGGTTTTTGCGATCTCTAATACTTTTTGTGCCTTGAGCACGCCGGCATAAGATTTTTCCACATTGAAAATCAATTCGGATTTCGCTTTTCTAAAATCATGCTGTTTGCTTACCTTTTGTGCATCTGCTGCAAATTTACGGTTTTTTAATCGAAATCCTGTGAAAAGAGGTTGCTGCACGGTGAATTTAAAATCATACGTGTCGAGCGAACCCAATTGCAATCCGTCCGAAGGAAAAAGTGAAATGGGTGCACCCCCGAACGGTGATGTAATCGCCGGAAATTGCACTTCCGGTATCGCACTTTGACGACGATAGGAACCGGAGAAGCCAAGGGACGGCAACAAATCTTTTCCGGCCTGTTTGACCTCTTCGCCGGCAACACGCAGATCGGTGGCCTTGATCTTGAGCGCCGGATTATTCTTTAGCGCTATTTCGATGCACCGACTCAAATTGATTTGCTCCTGCGCAAAGATCGGCGTCGCAAGCAGTAATGACAGCAAAATGATATAATATTTTCGAAACATAACGCGTTTCCTGTATTCTTGATTGTTGTGTTGCCTTTTACAAATCGTAGCTTTTTTATTATCCCGAACAACTATCGTGGAAGCAGACCGTTGAGCAGCAGATCAACAATTGATTCTTCCCTGGCTTGCATTACTTTTGCTTCGTTTCGGGTCTCTTTAGTCCAGAGAACATTGATAAGAGGTTTGGAAACAAAATAGAACAAATCGAGCCCGACAATGTTCCATATCGTATTCATCGGATCAACCCGTCTCATGATGCCGTCATCCGCCGCTTTCTCAAGTTTTTTCATCACCGCTTTAATATCCCGCCTCGCAGTATCGTGGCGCAATTCATTCATAACTTTGTACAGGATCGGATTGTCGCTGTGGACTTCACGCAAAAACAAACGCGCAATTTCGGGATGGTTCTGCAAAAAAATTAAATGCTCGTGGACGATGCTTGTGATCATTGTTCTCAGATCAACGTCTTCAAGCTGAAGTACAGATTGATAAATCCTGAAAATTTCTTTAAATATGTCCCGGATGATCGCTTCAAACAATGCATCTTTGGAATTGAAATAATAATAGATCATGGCCTTGTTCGCACCGGCACGATCGGCGATCTGCTGCATGCGTGCGCCGTCATATCCTTTTTCAACAAAAACTTCCCGGGCGGCAGCCATTATTTTATTCCGTGTCGAATCACCTTTAAGCATTTCACTCTTTCTAAAATTAACTGTTTAGTTTAACTAACCATTTGGTTAAAATATATGGTTAATATAAAAAACTTGTTCAATTTGTCAAGACTTTTTTTATTGATTATTTATCACAAGTGCGTATATTATTTCATTCTCTTTAACCCAGGATGGTTTATGAATTTTGATAAGCGTCTGCTAAAACAGTTAAAATCAGTATCCATTCCCCTTGGATTTACCGTTTTTCTCAGCCTGATGACCAGCGCTGCAATTGTTGGCCAGGCAAAGTTTCTGAGCCGGATCATTAACAGGGCTTTTCTGGAAAAGCAAACACTCGAATCGGTTTGGTCACTGCTGCTTGTATTTGCTGTGCTGAGCATTTTTCGGGCTGTTTTTCATTGGGGAAGCCAAAGTGCTGCGGCGCAAATTGCAGCGAGGATTAAATCATCTCTCCGGAAAAAACTGGGCACACATCTCGTCAGGTTAGGCCCGGCGTACGCAAAAACCCGACAGAGCGGTGAGATAAACAACACGCTGATTGCCGGTATCGATGCCCTGGACGCCTATTTCAGCCAATACCTGCCGCAGGTCATGCTGTCCGTGCTCATTCCCGTGCTCATTCTCGTTTTTGTTTTCCCAATCGACCTGCTTTCGGGAATTGTATTTCTCCTGACTGCACCGCTTATTCCGATTTTTATGATTCTCATTGGCGAAATGGCCCAGGCGATGACAAGGAAGCAGTGGAAGACACTCAACCGCATGAGTGCGCATTTTCTTGACGTTCTTCAGGGATTAACGACGCTCAAGCTGTTGGGCAGAAGCAAAGAGCAAATCCACCATATTGAACGCATCACCAACGATTTTCGCGGTTCCACCATGAAAGTGCTGCACGTCGCTTTCCTTTCCGCATTATCCCTCGAATTACTCTCAACCATCAGCACAGCAATCATTGCCGTGGAAATAGGACTGCGCCTGCTCTATGCAAAAATGGGTTTTGAAAATGCGCTCTTTATTCTCATCCTGGCACCGGAGTTTTATCTGCCCTTGCGCCGGTTGGGTACACGCTTTCATGCCGGCATGGAAGGGTTCAGCGCGGCGCAAAGCATTTTCAAAATTCTTGAAGAGCCGGCAAAAATACCCGGCAGATATGAAAGAGGCCGGGTTGACTTTCGGGGAGTCATTCAATTCAAAAACGTTTTTTTCTCTTATCCGGATACCCAACATCCGGCGCTAAACGGCGTTTCATTTGAAATCAAGCCGAAACAGATCACAGCACTGGTTGGAGCGAGCGGTGCGGGCAAAACAACAATCACTTACTTGCTGCTTCAATTTATTTATGCACAACAAGGCGGAATTTATGCCGGGGGAAAATCCATAACAAACTTTTCACCCAATGAGTGGAGGACGCTGATTTCCTGGGTTCCGCAAAATCCATATATTTTCCACACATCTGTTGCCGAAAACATCAAACTGGCCAAACCGACTGCGTCTGAGGACGAGATCATTGAAGCAGCAGAGCTCGCCAATATTCATGAATTCATTCAACAATTGCCCGGCGGCTATGAAACAATTGTCGGTGAAAGGGCTGCAAGGTTAAGCGGCGGTCAGGCACAGCGGCTTGCTCTGGCAAGAGCTTTTTTAAAAAACTCCGAGTTTATCATTCTGGACGAGCCGACATCCAGTCTCGATCCGCAGGTTGAAAGACAGATTTATAAATCCATTCAGCAACTGGTCGAGAACAAAACGGTTCTGCTCATCGCACACCGATTGAGCACTGTAAAAAAAGCCGATCAGATTGTCATTATTGACGACGGAAAAATTGTTGAAACGGGAACGCATACGGAATTGCTGGACAAAAAAGGTGCCTACAGCAAGATGGTTTTTGCATCCGGGGGGCGTAACGGATGAGAACTTTTATACGACTGCTCGGCCTGTCCGCAGAATACAAATGGTGGATGCTGCTGGCCGCTTTTACCGGGTTTTTAACCGTCGGCAGCAGCGTTGGTCTGCTTATGACTTCTGCTTACATTATCGCAAAGGCCGCGCTTCATCCTTCTGTTGCCGTTCTTGCCGTGGCCATTGTTGGCGTAAGATTTTTCGGCATCAGCCGCGGCATTTTCCGTTACATTGAGCGCAACATTTCCCATGAAGTTACATTCCGAATCCTGGCAAAATTGCGGGTCTGGTTTTACCGGGCCGTTGAACCTCTGGCCCCCGCGCGATTGATGCAATACAGAAGCGGCGATCTGCTCTCGCGTGTTATCGGCGATATTGAAGCGCTCGAACATTTCTATATTCGCGTTCTTGCGCCTCCTGCTGTTGCCGTCATGATCGTGATTTTGATGTGGTTTCTGTTCAATCTTTTCTCATCCGCCTTTGCGCTTATTTTAATTATTTTTCTGGTGGTCGCCGGAGCAGGCGTTCCTCTTTTGACGCAACTCATGAGCAATAAAATCGGGAAAGAGCTCGTATCACTACGCTCCCAATTATCCGTCATGACAATCGACGGCGTACAGGGGCTGGCGGATTTGCTTGCGTTCGGTCAGGCTGGAAATCATTTTGCCGGAATGGAAAAGCTCAACAGAAAGCTTGTTGATCTTCAGCGGCGCATGGCCATGATCAGCGGCCTGCATGAATCGATAATCACTCTCTTAATGAATACTGCGGTTTTTGTTCTCATGATTGCCGCGATCCCGCAAGTTTCCGCAACGCTGCTCGACGGCGTCTATCTTTCCGTCCTGGCAATGGGAACGATGGCTGCATTTGAAGCGGTCATGCCGTTGCCGCAAGCTGCACAATATTTGCAGAACAATCTCAAGGCTGCGGAAAGACTTTTCGAGATGACGGATGCGAAACCACTCGTTGCTGAATCTGCAAAAACGCAGGCATCCGTTCAAGGAAAGATAAAATTCAATCATGTTACTTTTTCTTACACAGAAAATGATCCCCCGGCACTAATAGACCTGTGCTTTGAAATTCACAAAGGAGAAAAGATTGCCATTGTCGGGCCGAGCGGGGCCGGCAAATCCAGCATTGCGAATTTGCTACTGCGTTTTTGGGATTTTCAACAAGGCGAAATTAAGGTTGGAGAAAATTCGCTGAAAGACATCAGCGGTGCAAGTATGCGGGCAGAGATTAGTTTTGTTTCTCAAAATGCATATTTTTTTAACGGGAGTATCAAAGAAAATCTCTTGTTGGCAAAACCTAAAGCAACGGAAAATGAGATGATTAATGCCTGCCGTGCCGCACACATCCATAATTTTTGCGCAAATCTTTCAAAGGGATACGACACCCAAATCGGCGAACACGGACTTTTACTCAGCGGCGGTGAGCGTCAACGTCTCGCCATCGCGCAGATGCTTCTCAAAGGTTCACCAATCATCATCTATGATGAACCGACGGCTAATCTTGACGTGATCACGGAACAAAAAATATTGAAAACCGTCTGGGAACTGGCAAATAAAAAAACAACAATTCTCATTACGCATCGGCTTGTCGGATTGGAAAATGCCGATAAAATTTTAGTGCTGAAAAACGGCAAAATTATTGAACGGGGTACACAT
>JAADGR010000398.1 GCA_013152225.1 Calditrichota bacterium | reverse complement strand
GGAGAGGATGAGCGAATGGGTGCGCATGCCGACGAATAAATCCAGGCGATGCAGCACGGAACAAATATCGCGGTAGCTATATTTTTTATTGGTTACCAAACGGACGCTGTGCGAATTCTTTATTTTCGCCAAGACTTCATTGGCAATGCCCATGTCCATGTGCTGTGTTTCAATGAAAATCACATCCACATCAAGGTCTTCAATCGTACGGTCGACGGTTTGGGCGTACAATTCCACCAGATTTTCGCGGCCAAAAGTTTTCCCATCTTCGCGGACAAAGGCGTCCACATAGCTGTTGACATTAAAACCGATCACAGGCCGATCGTTGGTGAACAATCCCTCGGCTTCACAAATTTCGACGAACCTGTGGTCATCAGACGGGGCAGCATTGAGCGCACAATCCGCACCTTCGCGAATGTTCGGGTGCTCTATCTCATGGCGCTGCAATAATTCCAAAGACTCCTTGTCACGCAAAATAACCGTATCTGCACTGTCAATGACGCGACGAAGCGCCTTCTCCCCTGCCGGGCGCGTTACCGGCCCCAGGCTGCTGTTGTAAAGCACAACAGGAATGCCTTTGGCTTTGGCTTTTGGCAAAAGAATGGAAAGTGTCCACAGATAATTGAAGAGCGGATTGTAAAGTTTGCGGTCAAATAAAATCGCATCCGTAACGAGGATGAGATCAGCTTTCAGCGCCGTTCTGAAAACCGGCAGACCGAAAATCTTGACGCTGAAATTCCAAGGCAGCAGAGAAACCGGCTCCACATCAAACTCGCGGTATGATTCGGCGACAAATTTCGTATTAATTGTCGGGATGTAAAATTTCACATCTTTATAAAGTGTTGCCACATCCTGCAATAAACAGCCCAGAATGGCTGCATCGCCGGCGTTTCGACCAGAGAAGTTTCCCAAAACTGTTATCTTTTTCATATTCCCATCGTATTTTTTAAATATCCGTTTTTAATATACCATTCAGCGGTTTTGCGAATGCCCTCTTCCATACCAGTTTGCGGTCGGAATCCGAGTTCTGTTTTTGCTTTGGTAATATCGAAAGCGCGGTCTTTGGTAAAAATATCAACCCGGCGGCGAAAAATCGGCGGCTGGATTCGCAGGGGGATACAAATTTTTTCGCACAAAAAGCCGGTCAAATAAAGCGGCCAGACAGGCAAATGCAGCCGAGGTGGAGCAACATCGAGCACATTGGCAACAACTTGCGCAAATTCTTCAAGTGTTGTATATTTTTCACCCGCAAGCAAATAAACCTGGCCGATTGCAGCCTCTTTCTCGCCTGCAAGGCGGATTCCCTCAACCGTGTCGGTAACAAAAGTCAGGTGATAATAGACGTTGCCTTTGCCGAACATGATAAACTTTTTATCCTGGATCATGCGGTATAATTTCAGCATGCGCGTGTCACCGGGGCCGTAAATTCCGGTCGGGCGGACAACGCTGACCGCAAGCCCCTTTTCCCTGTTGTAAAATGTCGCGACTTTTTCGCCCTCTGCTTTGGACTCCTGGTAAACATCTCCAGGATGCCAGGGAGCGTCCTCGTTCGCCGGCGGTTTTTCGATGTGCCCGTGCACCCCGCCGGTACTGCAGTGCACAACCCGTTTGACACCCTGACGCAGCGCAGCTTCCATCACATTTTCCGTCCCGGTAACATTCACATCCCAATAAGCCGAATCCGGCAAATTGGCTGCGCGATAAAGGGCGGCAATGTGAAAAACAGTATCCATTCCTTGCGCAGCGGCGAGAACATCCTTTTTGTTTTGGATTTGTCCTTTAAAAATATCAACGTTCATCTTTTTCAGAGCGTCGATATTGCTCGTTGGACGGACAAAAGCGCGAACCTCGTAGCCATGGTCAAGGAGGTTTTGCACAAGGTAGCCTCCGGTAAATCCCGATGCGCCTGTGACCAGTGCTTTCATTCTATTGCAAGCTCCATAGGTTAGTTCCTTCTATCAGACAAAGAGTGCAGCATCTTTGCTGCGTTGCATACACTCGGGGAATTATTTTTTCGCCAAAACCACAATTGCATGTCCGAAATTTTTACGAATAAATTCCGGCAATACATTATAGACCGGCACAAAAACATAATTGAACAGACCGGCTAAAAACCCGCTTCGCGGCGACTTTGTTGCTCTGGTATAGTCCAGAAAAATATTCACGTCTTTAAAATCCTTGAATAATTTCTGCAGGTCTTTTTTATTGTAAAGCCGCGTTATCGGCGCATCCTCGTGGGAAAATTCAAAATTGACCTTTGCAAATTTGGACAAGAAAATTTTCCATGAATATTTATAATAGAGCGTAATGACAGCTTCACCGCCGGGCCGCAATACCCGCAGCACCTCGCTAACGGCGCGCTCCGTACTTTGCGTTTGATGCAAAACGCCCAGCGACGTCACCACGTCAAAAGTGTTATCTTCAAAAGGCAGTTCCTCCGCATTGCCCTGGCGCAGATCGGCGTGAATACCGTTGTATTCAAAGTTCTTCTCCGCCAGCTCCAACGCGGCCGATGAAAGATCAATCCCAAAAACTTTCATGCCGTTCATGGCCCAGGCAACCAGTTCCCAGCCGGCACCGCAGCCCACTTCAAGGACTTTGCCGTTGAGGTACCTGGCCGCTTCCGCATCGATCAGGCGGTAACGGTGGGCATAGTTCTCTTTGATGAAATGGCTGACCGTTTCAAAAAATTCATCCGAGCCAATGTCCCTGGGATCACCCGTCCAGAACTGCGTTGTGTTAACGTTGTCCGTCCAATACTTGCGCACCTCATCAATCGTTTTGGTGTCGCTTCCCTTCCAGAGATATGTTCCGATTGTGTCTGTCATGCTTATTCCTCACTGATTTTTTAAATGCATCATATTTTATTTGTCGGTTTTAATGATAAGGACGAAAAAATATTATTCATTATTCATTATTCATTATTCATTTCCGTCGTCCGATAAATCTCCTCAACCTCCTGAATTTCCTTCTCAATCCTCAGGCGACTCCAGCCTAATGGTTTTGCCATCAAACCCGCACACGCTTCGAGTTCCTGGCGGGACGGCTGCCAGGCGCTGCCCAATTCTGTGCGGCGTAAAACGACATCGGACAGTTTCTGCGCCATTTCTTCCTCAACACCGTAGGCGATTTCAGCTTTTAAAATCGGCGTATTGGGAGAAAGCGTTTTCTTTAACGAGGGACCGGATTCAGCGAATTGAAGCACTTGTTTATAGCCGTTGCCATAATTTTGCAAAAGATGGCGCAAGCTCTCTTTACCAACTCCGCCCACATCCGCGTTCATTTCCTGCAAAATAAATTTTTCCCATTCCTCGATTTCCCCGCCCCATATTTTGATCGAATCACTGTGGGAACGCGGCGCTTTTTGCGCCAATTTATTAAGGAGCAATTTCACTGCTTTTTCAGCGACATCCCGCGCCGTCGTATACTTTACGCTCACCACCGAAACCAGTCCGGGGACGCCTTCATTTTCATGATCGTAAATTTTGAAATGTTTCTCCAACTGCACATCACCGCTTTCGGGGTGAACTCCGGCCAGGGGCAGTAACCCGGCGTATTGAAAAGTAACATCCTCGCGGCGAATGTCCGCACCGATGAGCGCACTGTTTACCTCGCGCAAAAACTTTTCAATTTCTTCTTCCGTGACTTTGTACTTTTCGGCATCACCGGTAAAAGGCGTGTGCGCGGTGCCGACGAGTGAAACATTGCGCCATGGGACAATAAAGAGCAGCCGTGAACCACGACTGATCAGCGTATCTTTATCCCTAAATTCGAACCTGCTCGGTGCACCGAATGCCGTTTCCTGACTCAGGCGGCGATTGACGACAAGGTTTATGGCCGTCGAATAAGGAATCTTTTCACCGTTATATTTTCCGTTCAAGGTGCCCAGCAAATTGTTAATCCATGGACCCGCCGTGTTGACAACAATTTTCGCACGAATTGGAAAAACATCGTCATTGAGCACGTCCCGCACCTGCGCTCCGGAGACACGGCCATCCTCAAAAACGAATTGTTCCGCTTTGACATAATTTGCAGCCTGAACGCCTCTCTCCACCGACGATTTGATGAAAGAAAGCACCAGCCGCTCCGAATTGGTCATGTGCGCATCGTACCATTGGGCGCCGCCGGTGAGGTTGTTTTTGTCAATAAAAGGAACAATTTGCAGCAGTTCATCTTTTGAAAGAATGCGCCCGGCAGGCAAATGCTTTTGCGGGTCTTTAAGGCGGTTCCTGTCCAGACTGATGATGTCGTTCATCAACAAAGCAATTCTCATCACTTCAGGCCCCTTAATCGCGTGGCCATAAGTCGGCATGACGCACGGCAGCGGGTGAACCAGGTGCGGCGCAATCTGCATGAGAATACGGCGCTCGCGGATAGATTCACGCATACGGATAATATCCGCGTGCTGCAAATAGCGCAGACCGCCGTGAATGATCTTTAAACTGTTGGAAGACGTCCCGGAGGCGAAATCGCCTTTGTCGATCAGCGCCACTTGAAGTCCCCGCAGCACGGCTTCCCACGCCACGGTTGCACCGTAAATGCCGCCACCGACGATGAGGACATCGAATTTTTCCTGTGATAATGTTTGAAGGTTTCGTTTCATAAATAAACTCTGACTTTAATTAAAAATTCATTTGCAGATGCAGACAGCCTGTTCCGATAATATTCAGATATACACCATATAATCTTTAGCAAATTTTGATCATGTTGCGGATAAATGTCTTTGCTCGGGGAAAAATTATTGCAATTTCTGTGTCCTTCTTCTCCTTCCCAAACTCCGGTTTGGGAATGGAACGAGCTAATTCGTAATTGCCCAATGACCACCTTTATCCGGCCCAATCCTTTTTATTCTCTTATCTTTTTGCATCTTATTCAGATGGTATTTGACGCCATCCTCTGTTATCCCTATAATTTCTGCCATTTCTTTACGCGTAATTTGCGGATTATTCCTGATGAGTCCTATGATTTTCTGGGTAGTTTTCTGGGTAGTTTTCTGGGTAGTTTTCTGGGTAGTTTCTTTCATGGTTTGTTTTGGGATAACCAGACCTTTAAGCCGTTTCAAATAAACATTCGTAATAAACATATCATCTTCAATAAACTCCGATTTCCCGCCTTTTGCGTACAATGGAAGATACTTGTTTACATTGCGAATACCCGAACCGACTTCTTCCACCCTGCCGGTCTGAAGCATAAACTTGCTTATAACGGGATTCTTGGAAAAAGGAGTGAACCTTTGGGGATCGATAGTCCCTTTTCCGTGAGGTCTGTTCGGATTTTGAAAAACAACTTTATCTTGATAAATAATTATTGTCGCCGGACGTGCATCCAAGTATTCCCGATGAGCAATGATATTCGCTACTAATTCCCTGAAAATTTTATCCCGTAAACTAATACGAATATCACCTTCAAGATAAAAAGGATCGTTGAGATGCTTGGCGATAAAACCCATCAGCAAATCATAAGCGTCAATTAAATTGGTTCGTACGGTCAGACGGTCATCATAGCGGTCAAGATTTTGTCGCCTTAGGAGAGCGTCAAATTTATAGGCCGGCGCAATGGATTGAATGGTCTCATCTTTTCCAAAAAAAAGTGCCGCCGCAAGAGTATACCCCTGCGTTCCGTCCGGCGCCTTGCGATAAAATCCGGCTCTGTGCAACAATTCTTCCGGCAAAAGTTCAACCCAGGGATGGCCGGGAGAACGTCCCTGAATCAATCTTTTTGCTCTGTCAAATAATCTCGAATCAAAATCATCCATCGTGAGGTAAGGGTAAACACGCTGTTCGGTAAAATAACTCTGTTTACGATTCACAATCCCCGCAATGGCTTCCGGACGGGTAACTTTGTAATCGCCATCATAATTGCGCGCATACACAATTCCGTCGCATTTATGCACCAATGAACTCACCGGCACATCAATCATCAAAACAATCTTGTCCTCAAATTCAAGTTCGTGTGAAGAAAGAATGAACACCGGTTCTATTTTCTGTGAGTTATTGGACAAGTTGGCGAGGTCGGATTTTAATTTGACAACACTTTCCGGTGCGACACCCGACACAGAACCATCATCCTGTACACCCAGGAAAATTTTGCCGCCTTCAGTATTGAGAAAAGCGCAAATCGTTTCGAATACATTTTGCGGCAGGCTATCTCTTGCAGCTTTAAATTCCGTAGAAATTCCTTCGCCTTTTGACAGCAATGTTTTAAATTCTTGTTCTGTCATTACTCCTTTTTGTTGTTTGAGATATTAATTTCATTCCCAACCTCCGGTTTGGGAATGAACCGACTCGGGAAGCTTTGCTTCGTTTTGAGGAAGCTCGGCTTCCCAAGTTTGTTCCGTCCCAAACTGGAGTTTGGGACTGAGAAGAAATTCTATCTTCCACTACAGCTTCAAATACTCCTCCCCCCACATCTGAAAC
>JAADGR010000050.1 GCA_013152225.1 Calditrichota bacterium | reverse complement strand
GCCCGATCAATTAAATAAGTCGAATGAATTGGCTTTTTGCCAAAACGGAGGTGGGAAATTGTGACCGATCCGGCTTTGCGTGAATCGTATACAAAATAACCCTGGGCAAAATTATCTGTGCCCTCACCGATAATTTTGATCGAGTTTTTATTTGCACCAACTGTCCCGTCGGAGCCCAGGCCATAAAAAATCGCACGAACGACATCGTCACTTTCAGTGCTGAATTCAGGGTCAAAATCTATACTTGTTTTGGTCACATCATCATTAATGCCAACCGTGAAATGCCTCTTTGAAGACTCTTTTTCAAGTTCCTTAAAAACCCCGGCTACCATGGCAGGAGTAAATTCCTTTGAAGAAAGGCCGTAACGACCGCCGACAACTTTTGGGAAAGAAGCAAACGGCAAAGTGCCGTCCATCATTTTTTCAGTCAAAGAGTTGATAACATCGAGGTAAAGAGGTTCGCCGGGACTGCCGGGTTCCTTTGTCCTGTCGAGAACAGCGATGGATTTTACGGTTTTCGGTAATGCTTCAATAAAATGATCGATTGAAAAAGGCCGGAATAAGCGGACTTTGATCATTCCAATTTTTTCGCCCTTACCGGTCAAATACTCGACGGCTTCATGAGCCGCCTCGGCGCCGGAGCCCATAAGAATGATAACTCTTTCGGCATCCGGTGCACCGACATAGTCGAAAAGATGATATTCACGACCGACGAGTTTTGCAAATTTGTCCATTTGTTTCTGAACGATATCCGGACAGGCATCATAAAAAGGATTCACCGTTTCCCTTGCCTGGAAAAAAATGTCCGGGTTCTGTGCTGTTCCGCGAAGAACCGGTCTGTCAGGGGAAAGTCCGCGATTGCGATGCGCAATGACAAGATCGTCATCTATCATCGCTCTCATGTCATCCATTGTCAATTGTTCGATTTTTTGTACTTCATGCGAAGAGCGAAAACCGTCGAAAAAATGGATAAAAGGAACACGTGCTTCCAAAGTTGCAGCCTGGGAGATCAAGGCAAAGTCTATAATTTCCTGGATCGAATTGGAAGATAATAATGCGAAACCGGTCGCCCGGGTTGCCATAACATCGCTATGATCCCCAAAGATAGAGAGTGCGTGAGTAGCCACCGTCCGTGCACTGACATGAAAAACAGTTGATGTTAATTCACCTGCAATCTTGAACATATTCGGGATCATCAATAATAATCCCTGTGAAGCAGTAAACGTAGTAGTTAAAGCACCCGTTTGCAGTGCGCCGTGAACAGCGCCGGATGCTCCACCTTCGCTTTGCATTTCAACCACCTGAGGTACTGTTCCCCAAATATTTTTTTGCCCCATTGCCGAATAAGTATCGGACCATTCACCCATTGGAGAAGAGGGTGTAATGGGGTAGATGGCGATGACCTCGTTGATTTTGTGCGCTACATAGGCGGCTGCTTCATTACCGTCTACAGTTACCATCCTTCTGGACATTAATAATTACCTCCGTGTAAATATAGAAGAATAACGCATGAATGATTTATTTTTGTGGAAAATTTTAGAGATGAATGTATAGAAAAATATCTATGAAATCAAGATAATTCCTGACCGGAGTGTTATGCTTCGTTCTTTTGGAAAGTCGATAGAAGCTTAAATCACAAATTGAGACATCTTCTTTTTACTAAAAACTATTGCTATTTATAGCAAAAATAATTATAATAAAAATCTTTTTTTTGGGAGAAAAGCAATGTGGCTTGAATTATTGGCTGTCAGTTTGTGGGGAGGAATCGTCTCTGCCGACACAACGGCAGCATTACAAATAATGATCTCCCATCCGTTGATTTCCTGTGCGGTAGTCGGTATTATTCTGGGTAACTTTCCTCTTGGATTTACAATTGGTATCCTTCTGGAACTGGTCTGGTTGCATGAAATACCCGCAGGAAGTGCCAGCTTTTCCGAAGGCAACGTTGGAGCTACCGTTGCGGCTGCACTCGCAATTATCACTGCGCAAAAAACAGGTCGTATAATCCCTGCAGTTGCAATTTCATTGCTCATGGCTATCATTGTCAGTATGATAGCGGGACGGATGGTTATCTGGATGCGTACAGTGAATAACAAATTGTACAATGAGGTCATTAATGCGCAAGCCATTACCGTCCGGCAGGTGGAGTGGGCGCATATAAAAGGTATCTTCCTGGCATTTTGTCTGGGCTTTTTTACCACGGGTATATCGATCCTTATCCTTGTCCCGTTTCTAATGCCCCGGGTTGTGTCCGTCATCCCCGTCAGCATGGATCATGTGCTCGAACCGATCAGCATTGCCTTTTTGGGCGTTGGTTGCGGCGTCCTGCTGTTTTTGTTCAAAGAACATAAAATGTGGTGGCTTGTTTTTGTCGGACTGATTGGCGGTTTCATTGCTTACTTTATTCTCTAAGGCTTGTTGATGAAACGAGAACGAATTAAACGCAGCGATTTAATAAGAATTTTTTGGAGAAGCTTGTTCATTCAGGGTTCATGGAATTTCATGTCCATGATTGGTTTGGGCTTTTGTTTTTGTTCAATCCCAATTGCAAAATGTCTTTACAAAGAACCTGAGGAACAAGCAGAATTTTTGAAAAGGCATTTGTTGTTTTTTAATGCACACCCATATTTTGCCACGGTTTGCCTGGGTGCATGTGCGAACCTGGAAGAAAAAGCCAAACACAAAGAGCGGGGATGGGTTGATTTGCGCCCTATCTCGGTTTTCAAAGAAAGAATGAGCGGCCCGCTTGGTTCTGTTGGTGATCAGATATTTTGGAGCGGGATGAAGCCGCTGGCAGCAGTTATTGGCGTTATCGTCGCTGTATCGTTTGGCTGGATAGCGATACCGATATTTCTCATTTTTTATAATATCCCCCATTTTTACGTCAGAATCAAGGGACTTGCCCTGGGCTATAAGCTGGGATTCGATGTTGTTTCAGTTATATCGATGCGGCGCTTGCAGAAATACAAACTCATTGCCCTTTTTCTGGGATCATTGGCAACCGGAGGTTGTATCATGGCGCTGGCAAAGTGGAAAATAGGCGGCGATCTATTAAATTTATTTCCATTTGTTCTGTCGATGCTGCTTACTTTTATTTTGCTTAAAAATAAAATACCCATTAGCCTGATTCTTGTGCTTGTCTCTGTTGTAACGATCATTTTTGAATTAATAGTATAACATTCGGTGTCTGGATATGATGAAAAAAAAATTTACAATTAGAAACAAGTATGGAATACATGCCCGCCCTGCAGGGCAACTGGTAAAAACCGCTTCAAAGTTCAAATCGCAAGTATACATATCTAAAAATGGCAAGGAAGTAAACGCCAAAAGTATAATGGGAGTCCTTATGCTCGAAGCCGGACAAAACAGCGAAGTCGAAATCCGCGTTGAAGGCGAAGATGAAGCAGAGGCTCTGGCGGCGATAAATGATTTAATCGACGTGCGAACATTCGATGAAAGGTAAACTATTCTGAAACTAGTTTTCCGGACTTAAAAATGGCCATCACAAAAAAACAAAAATCCGAACAAATCTTAGCCGGCGTGCCTGCTTCACCGGGTATCATCATGGGAAGGGTGTTTCTTCTCAGTGGTGATGTGGTCAAGGTAGCGCCGCGTGCTTTGCAGGAATCGGAAATCCTGGAAGAGGTCGAAAAGTTTCGCGCAGCGGTGGCAAAAGCCAAGCAGGATATTCAAAAGTTACGGGAAAAAGCGGCGAACTCTCTGGGCGAAGAAAGCGCACAGATTTTTGAAGCACACCAACTTATGCTCGAAGATGATCTTATTATTGATGAGACCGTGCGGCGCATCCAAACCGAGAAAATTAATGCGGATTTGGCCTTTTTCGAAATCATGGAAAAATTCGAGACTTCCATTGCCAATTTTCAGGACGAGCATTTCAAGTCCCGGGCGATAGATCTGCGGGATGTGAAACGACGAGTTATCCACAATATCCAGGGGGACTTTATTTATTTACTCAAAATTCAGGAACCCGCCATCATTGTTGCAAGAGAACTCACGCCATCCGATACCGTTAATCTGGACAGAGACAAAGTTCTGGGGTTTGCCACGGATTTTGGCGGCAGCACAAGTCACGTGGCGATCATGGCCAGATCGATGAAAGTCCCATCTGTGGTCGGCCTTTTGCAGGCCTGCCAGTCTATTCAAACGGGGGACTGGATTATTCTTGATGGGAACGAAGGGACTTTGGTCGTTCATCCCACACCTGAGACAACCCAAAAATACCAGCAACGACTCGATCTTTTTCACACTTTTGAAAGAAAACTAGACAAGATAAAAAAATTGCCCGCCAGAACAAAGGACGGGAAAGATATTGAACTATCGGCAAACATCGAATTTGAGCGTGAAGCTGCAAATGTGAGGGAAATGGGTGGAGATGGGGTTGGGTTATACAGAACGGAATACCATTATCTCGCGCGTCAGAAACTGCCGGGCGAAAATGAGCTGTTTAATGAATATGCGCGTACCGTCAAAGCTTTAAAAGGGAAACCCATCATTTTTCGGACAGCAGATTTAGGTGGTGATAAATTACCGCGATCAATTGAAATGCCACCGGAAGAAAACCCCTTTCTCGGTATGCGCGCCATTCGACTTTTCAGAAATCAAAACCAGGATATCTTCAAGACCCAATTACGAGCCATCGTTCGCGCCAGTGCTTTTGGCCGGGTTCGAATTCTTTTTCCAATGATCTCCTGCGTATCGGAAATACGCTATTGCCAGAATTTGCTCAAAGAGACAAAGGAGGAATTAAAGCAGGAGGGAGTATCCTTTTCAAAAGACATACCCGTAGGGGCGATGATCGAGGTGCCTTCCTCCGCCGTCATAGCGGACTTGATTGCCGAAGAATGTGATTTTTTGAGCATTGGGACAAATGACTTGATCCAGTATTCACTCGCTGTTGACAGGGGAAACGAACACGTAGCCTATCTCTACAACCCTTTCAATCCCGCCATCTTGCGAATGATCCGCGATATAATCCACAAAGGCCATCAAAAAGGTGTTTGGGTAGGAATGTGCGGGGAAATGGCCAGCGATCCGTTGAGCACCATGCTTCTCATCGGTATGAGCCTGGATGAATTCAGTGTCAGCCTCGTTTCGCTGCTTTTGATCAAAGCCATTATCAGACGCGTTGATTATTCCGAGTGCGAAAACCTGGCACAAAAAGCTCTGAACTTTACAACAACAAGAGATGTTGACAAATATCTCCGCAGTGTCTTTTCCAAAAAATTCAGAGATATTCGATTTTAGGAAATAAATTATTTATAGAATATTTTCGTGCAAATCAATGTTCTGCATAACCGAAAGCATGAATGTAATTAAACTGAACATTTATTAATTGGAGATATTTTTTATGGCGGAATTGCTTTTCACCTCAGAATCGGTAACAGAGGGGCACCCGGATAAAGTTGCGGATCAGATATCGGATGCTGTTCTTGATGCTGTTTTCAAAGACGACCCTCAGGGCCGCGTTGCCTGTGAAACATTCGTTACCACGGGCCTTACCCTTGTTGGCGGCGAAATTACGACATCTACGTATGTTGACATTCCTACCGTCGCCCGCGAGACAATTAAAAAAATCGGTTATACCGACGCACGCTATGGGTTTGATTATTCAACCTGCGCTGTTATTACAACAATCGATCAACAATCCGGCGACATTGCCATGGGCGTAAACCGTGACGGTGCAGGCGACCAGGGAATGATGTTTGGATTTGCAATTGATGAAACGCCGGAACTTATGCCCCTGCCCATTATGCTGGCGCATAAAATAACACTGAAACTTGCACAAGCCCGAAGAAAAGGAACCATCCCCTATCTTCGTCCCGACGGGAAATCTCAGGTTACCATTAAATACATTGATGGCGTACCGGCAGAAATCAATACGGTCGTCGTGTCCACCCAGCATGAACCGGATGTTACCATAGAACAAATCAAAAAAGATGTTATCGAAAAAGTGATCATGCCGGTTCTTCCCGGAGAGTTGATTCCTGCCAACGGCCCGATTTTTCATGTCAATCCTACCGGTCGTTTTGTCATCGGCGGTCCCCAGGGCGATGCCGGGTTGACCGGACGAAAAATTATTGTCGATACGTATGGCGGTTACGCTCGCCACGGCGGCGGCGCTTTCTCGGGCAAAGATCCGACGAAAGTAGATCGTTCCGCAACCTATGCGGCAAGATATATTGCCAAGAATATTGTTGCTGCCGGGCTGGCCAAAAGATGTGAAATCCAGCTCGCTTATGCCATTGGCGTTGCGGAACCCGTTTCCATTAATTGCGAAACGCAAGGAACCGGGCAATTGTCTGACGACGAAATTGTGAAACTGGTTCGGAAGAACTTTGATTTGACTCCTCATGGTATTATAGAGATGCTCGATCTTCGCAGACCGATCTATTTGCCAACCGCATCTTATGGCCATTTTGGGCGCGAAGATCAGGATTTCCCTTGGGAACGTCGTGATAAAGTAAAAGAATTGCAAAAAGGATTATAAAATAAACGAACTTTATATTATTGGAGGAGATGTGAAATACGATATAAAAAATATTGATCTTGCCCCCGGCGGTAAAAAAAGAATTGATTGGGCCGAAGGAGATATGCCGGTTTTGCGCCAGGTCAAAGAGCGATTTGAGAAAGAAAAACCTCTGGCTGGCAAGAAAATGTCCGCTTGTTTGCATGTAACGGCAGAGACAGCCAATTTAGTGAGAACGTTAAAAGCCGGTGGTGCTGATTTGGTTTTATGCGCCTCAAATCCCCTTTCCACCCAGGATGACGTGGCTGCATCCCTGGTCAAAGATTTTGAAATTCCCGTTTTTGCTATTACCGGTGAAGATAACAAAACATATTACGATCACCTTCGTGCCGCCATCGAGCATGGACCTGTCGTAACAATGGATGATGGTGCGGATCTTGTTTCCAATATTCAGTCGGATTATCCTGAAATTGCAAAGAATATCATCGGCAGTATGGAAGAAACAACAACCGGAGTTATTCGCCTGCGGGCAATGGAAAAAGACGGAGCTCTAAAGTTTCCCGTGATTGCCGTCAATGATGCGACGACAAAGAATCTTTTTGACAATCGCTATGGCACAGGGCAGTCCACGGTAGACGGAATCATTCGAGCTACGGATATTTTGCTCGCCGGGAAAAACGTTGTTGTTGGTGGTTACGGCTGGTGCGGACGTGGTTTTGCTAATCGTTGCCGCGGAATGGGATCCAACGTTATCGTCGTTGAAGTCGACCCGATCCGCGCCCTGGAAGCAGCCATGGACGGATTTCGTGTGATGAAGATGGAACAGGCAGCGCCCATCGGCGATCTTTTCTGCACGCTCACGGGAGATATTCATGTCATTCGTGCGGAACACATGGACAAGATGAAGGACGGCGCTATCATTGCGAATTCCGGTCATTTTAACGTGGAAATTGATATTGAAGGACTGAAAAAAGTCTCTAAAGAGGGGCCGCGCAATGTTCGAAACTTTGTCGATGAATATGTGCTGAAAAACGGTAACCGCGTTTATCTCCTCGCTGAGGGTCGTCTGATTAATCTGTCTGCTGCTGAAGGACACCCGGCATCCGTAATGGACATGAGTTTTGCAACCCAGGCCCTGGCTACGGAATGGGCTGTACAGAGCGCCGGAAAACTGGACGTCAAAGTTCACAATGTTCCCACTGCAATTGAAGATTGGGTCTCCCGGCTGAAATTGAAAAGCATGGGCATCGAAATCGACGAATTAACTGAAGAACAAAAAGAATATTTATCTTCATGGGAATTAGGTACATGATCAATTCTCAAATGAAATGGAGACCGGGGATGAAAATGCCCGGTCTTTTGCTTTTGATTATTGCGGCACTATTTTGGGCGTGCTCCGAAAAAGAAAAAGCGCAAGAGATGAAGGCCGAAGAAGGGGCCGGTCAAATTTCACCAGTTGAACAAGCTGAAAATCTCATCCCAAAACTTCAGGAACTACAACAAGCCATCCAACTTGATCCGCAAAATACTGATCTCCACAAAAAACTGGTTGCGTTAAGTGTAGACAAAACCTCCAATGTAGCAAGGGCAGTAGGTTATGGCAAAGCGCCCAAAAACGTAAAAAGTTCGGCCATGGCAATTCAAGGCGCCCGGCAAGCTGCCTATGTGGATGGATGCCGCTGGCTGGCATATATCTTGCAATGGGAACAGCATCCTCAGCAACCGGCGTTTGGGTCGATCGAGGGTGAAATTCCCGGAGCAAAAATTGTTCACAAGATCGACGCTTCTGACCAAGGAATAATTGTGCTGGTTGAAAGCAAGCTATCGGATCGTAAATAAGTCCTGATAGAAAAATTTTCCTTATCACGAGCTATTAATGAAAAATCCATTTCAAAAAATTCACCTGCTTTTTTTTCTTTTACTATTTGCGACAGGTAATCTCTATCCTGCTCAGGATTTGAGCAATGCGAGAAGTATGGCCATGGGAGGAGCTTACTCCTGCCTTGCACTCGGAGCCGAAGCGCCGCTCTATAATCCGGCAAATCTTTCGCTCCGAACAAAGTATCCTCTGACAGTGACACTTTTGGGCGCGGGATTTGGTTTGTCGAACAATTCGTTCAACCTTTCTCTTTACAACCGCTATAACGGCAATTTTTTAACAGATGCTTCCAAAACAGATATTCTCAACAGAATCCCCAAAGACGGCCTCTCAGTATATTCCGTCGCCGATGCACATGTGCTTGGAATCGGCTATGGTCCGCTTGCTTTTACTGCGCGGCTAAAAGTTGGCTTGAATGGTTCCATCGGCCGGGAAATGATTGATCTTTTGCTCAACGGCAATCAATTAAATAAAGTCTATTCATTCAAACCATTATCCGCGGATGAGATCGCTCTGGGCGAGTATGCAGTATCTTTTGGACAAAAGTTTGACCTTGGCATGAAGAATATTAGCCATTTCGGTGTTGGCATATCGGTCAAATATTTGAAAGGCTATTCTTATGCCGGGACTTTGGAATCATACGCCCAATCACTCACCGATTATACTTCAGCCGAAGCAAGCGGTCGTCTGCTGGCAAATCAGGCCACAGGAGGCAGCGGATACGGCATTGACATCGGTTCCACAATAACTTTTTTGTATCGCTGGCGGGCATCCTTGAGCGTAGAGAATGTTCTGTCAAACCTACGCTGGAATACGGGAACGGAATCTCACACTTTCGATTTTGAATTAAAAGCCACAAATGCAGATGAACTTTTTAACGGACACGTTGAAACGGATTCGATTCTTGTTTCGTCCGATAGTTCGTTCGCCATTCCGGCATTTAATACGCGTCTGCCGGCCATCTTGCGCTTGGGTATTCTTCGCGCTGTTGGTCGATTTCTCATCGCATTTGAATGGGAGCAGGGTTTCGAAAATTCCGCTTTCGCCAGCAAAAAAGCACTTTTTGCTTGCGGCACCGAGTATCGTCTTCTCCGCTTTTTCCACTTGCGCGCCGGCACCTCCCTGGGCGGGAAATTCGGCTGGGCAAATTCCCTGGGTTTTGGTTTTGTATTTGGCACTATCCGCTGGGATTTTGCGGCCAGATCGTTCAATGGATTTTTTACACCCTCCGCTCGCGGCATTGGCCTCGGTACAAGTTTAATCTTTCGATATTAAAATGTCTTCAAAGAAAAGCCTGAAAATATTAATTGCTGCTCTTATTCTTGTCATCTCTTCTTTCCATTATACAACACCGACGAGTTACCGGCCTTTGCATGAATTATATAAAGTGCTGTACTTTATTCCCATCATTCTGGGTGCTTTCGGTTTTGGCCTGAAAGGCGGAATGATGACTGCGCTGATCGTTACATTCCTTTATTTGCCGCATGTTGTTTTTCAATGGGGTGGCAACATTGTTATGAATATCAGCCGTTTTTTTATGATTTTTTTGTATAACACCCTGGGTGGCTTGACCGGGTATTTATGGGAACAGGAGAGGAAACAAAAAACATTTTACCAGCAGGCATCCGAGCGGCTAAAAGAATCGATAGATAAGCTTAAGAAAACGACGGACGAGCTGGCACTGATCGAAAATCAACTGCGTATGGCCGAAAGACTTTCGACACTGGGAGAACTGACCGCCAGCCTGGCCCACGAAGTGCGAAATCCGCTCGGGTCGATCCGCGGTGTAGCAGAGATTCTTCGCGATGAATCTCGGGACAAAAGCCATAAAAAATTTGTCGGGATTTTACTCAAGGAAACACAACGGCTGGATGCGGTGGTGGCAAATTACCTCACTTTTGCCAGGCCCAGAACCGAAGAACGAGAAGTGATGAGTTTAAAAAAAACCATCGAATCAACACTTGCATTGCTTGGGCCTGAACTGCGTAAAAAAACGCTGCAATTGGATGTCGATGTCGAGCCACAGGATTTAACAATGTTTTGCCGTGAAGGACAGATACGCCAGGCCTTGGTCAATATTTTTCTCAATGCAATCCAGGCAAGTCCTGCCAATAGCACAATTTCGATTTCTGCCAAACAAAATGAAAAAGCTCTATCTATTACTGTTTCCGACCAGGGACCCGGCATAGGTGAGGAAGCGAGGAAACATCTCTTTGAACCCTTTTACACGGAAAAGCCGGACGGCACCGGGTTGGGGTTGGCAATCACCAAAAGAATTGTAGAATCTCATAATGGCACCATCTACGCCAAAAACAGCGAAAGCGGTGGCGCGCAAATTAAAATGGAGTTTTTGAAAAATGATCAAGACCGCCAGAATTCTCCTCATTGACGATGATATCAGCCTTTGCACCGTTGTTTCGCATCAACTGGAAGGCATGGGATACAACGTCCAGATTGCAAACCGTGGAGCAGAAGGAATAGAAAAGCTGCAAAAAAAAACTTTTGATCTGGTGCTGCTTGATCTGCAAATGCCGGAGATGCCCGGTATGGAGGCATTAAAACGGATTCGGCTTTTCAATGACCAGATCCCGGTAATCATTATTACAGCTTTTGGAACAATTGAAAATGCAGTGCAAGCCTGCCGCAAGGGAGCGGATGATTATTTGCCCAAACCGTTCGCTAAAGAGCAGCTTTTGTTTACCATTGAAAAAGCTCTCCGGCTGAAAAATCTTGAAAAAGACAACCGCCGTTTGCAATTAGAGTTGGAAGAAAAATACCGCTTCGGCAACATTATTTCTAAAAATAAAAAGATGCAAGCGCTCTTGCAAGTGGCGGGACGTGCAGCGCAGAGTGATGCTGCCGTTTTGATTACCGGCGAAAGCGGTACCGGCAAAGAATTGCTGGCCAAGGCTATTCATCTTAGTTCCCCCCGCAAGGAAAACCCATTTGTTGCTGTCAACTGCCCTTCGATTCCGGAAACATTAATTGAAAGTGAATTGTTCGGCCATGAAAAGGGAGCTTTTACCGGTGCGGTGAGTTCCCGCCCGGGAAAGTTTGAAATGGCTGATGGAGGCACCCTTTTTTTAGATGAAATCGGCGATCTGAAATTTGATTTGCAGTCTAAACTTTTGCGTGTCTTGCAGGAACACGAAATCGAGCGTATTGGCGGCAGCAAGCCGATTTCTGTGGATGTGCGTGTCATTTCGGCGACAAATCGAAATTTAACCGAACTGGCGCAAAAAAATCAATTCCGCCAGGATTTATATTATCGTCTCGACGTCATCCCTTTGAACATTCCGCCGCTACGAGACCGTGAGGACGACATTCCTTTGCTGGTGGAACATTTTGTTAAAAAGTACGCTGCCCGCGAACTGATTTTGAAACCGGATTTTATGGAGGCGCTGCTAAAATACTCCTGGCCGGGCAATGTTCGGGAACTGGAAAACATGGTACAGCGCGCCGTAGTTTTATGTCCAACGAACACCCTCGATAGAACATGCCTTGCTTTTGATCGTGAGGCAGATTTTCAGCCCTCATTGCCGCCGGACGAATCGACTCTCGCAGAAGCCGAGCGCCGGGCTATCATTTCTGCCCTGGAATCCACCGGCTGGAACCAGACCAGAGCTGCAGAAATTCTCAACATCCCCCGCCATGTGCTTCTTTACCGGATGAAAAAATTGGGGGTCGTCAGGGAAAAATAATTTTTGGCTAACCAGACAAATTTGCATTGAATCCCCCTCCCCTCGTTAGTATTGTGGAATATTCTACACAACCTGTAGATTATTCTACATCTCAACATTCCTTCAATTAATCCGAGCGTACCTTAATCTCTACAATTCCAACCACCTATCTGATCCACAATTTATATGGCATACCTTTTGACAATAAAAATGTTAAAATAGAAAATGCCAATCACAATGAGAACCAAATCGATAAAATATATTTTGTTAATTGTCAGCTTCGCAGGTTTTATCCTCTTTTTCCCGATGCGTTTCAGCAATAATGATTGTTGCCTGGCCGATGTTCTGTCGCTGTTCGGCAATCAACATGGCATGGAGACTACTGCCGATTATAACGGCGATGCGAGCTATTTGTTGCATCGCTATGTGTTTCCATTCGGACTGCTGTGGTGGACGAGTATTGCACTGGGATATTGGAATTTAAAACAATTAATCCATCAAAGAACGAGAGAAAAATATGAAGAATCAGCTCACTAGGCACCTTTTTGCTCATTTTGTTTTGCTGCTCATTCTAGTGTTCATCATGAATGCAAGTGCACAGCAACAAAATTCAATACAACTTTACAACTATGTTCAACAAGCTTTGAAAACTAATCCGGGATTAGACGCGGCGGAGCAAAAAGTCCTGGCCGTTGAAAGAAAAATTCCGCAAGCCGGGGCCTTGCCCGACCCACAATTAACGCTGGGTTTAATGAATCTTCCGCTGAACAGCTTTGCCTTCGATCAGGAACCAATGACCGGGAAAATGATTTCAATCATGCAAATGTTTCCATTCCCGGGCAAGTTAGGGCTTGAAACAGAAATGGCCAAACAGGAAGCAAACAGCGAAAAATATAAAAAAGAAGAAATTGAAAACCGGATTGTAACCCTGGTAAAAAAAACCTATTACAACATTTATGCAATCGATCGGGCCATTGAAACAGTTGAAACAAATCGATCTCTCATGCAGCAGTTTGTTCGTGTTGCTGAGACCAAATATGCTACAGGCTCCGGTTTGCAGCAGGATGTTTTACGCGCCCAGGTCGAATTGACCAGACTTGAAGATGATCTCATCATGTGGCAGCAAAAGCGAAAAGCAATTTCAGCGAAATTAAATGCACTCTTGAATCAAGAGACGGACAAAGATATACCCACCACTTCCAGGGAATTATCTGCTGCAGATCGTCTTCCCGCAAATGCAAATCTTGCCAAAACACGCCCTTTGTTAAAAGCCTGGGCTGAAATGGTGGGCAAAACCGAGACGGGTGTAAAAAGAGCACAAAAAGACTACTGGCCGAATTTTTCAATTGGAGCAGGTTACAGTCAGAGAGATAACCTGAAAAACAAGGCAGTTATGCACGATTTTTTTTCAGCAACTGTTTCGCTAAACATCCCGCTCTACTTTCACCGAAAACAAAGGGCAAAAGTTCAGGAGCAAGAACTGAACCTGAGATCGATGCAATCACAATATCAAAATGTGCTGAACCAGGTCAAAGCCGATAGCGCAGGCATTATGGCCGGACTGGAGCGAAACCGCAAACGAATCGAATTGTACAAAAACGGCATATTACTGCAGGCCAAGCAATCTCTGGAATCAGCGCTCTCCGGCTATCAAGTCGATAAAGTTGATTTTCTCACGTTGATCAACAACTGGACAATGTTGCAAAATTACGAATTGCAGTACTATCGTGCTTTGGCGGATTATCAGATTTCTCTGGCTCAGTATGATTTTGTAACAGGCAGAAAATGGATGAATGAAACGGAATAAGCGCGAGTTTGTGGCGGATTTTATTTTTCAATTGATTTCAAAGTGTACAGCAGTTCTGTCGGCGAGTAAATTTGAATTTTTGCTTTTTTGAAATCGCCGGGATTGGGAGTGACGATTCCATGAGCTTGGACGGAGAGAGCCGATTCATACAAGACGGCATCTTCAAAATCTTTGAAACCGGAAATGGTCGCCGCCGCCAGAATCAGTCCATCAACTTTAGCGATATCGAAGAGTTTGAGCAATCGTTTTATTTGCTTAATGGCGCTTTTTGACCCAATAATTTTTGAAGCGATATAGAAAATTGTCGTAATCGTCGTAGCACACAGAAAGCCTTTTATCTCGTTCTTTTGCACAAGCATAAAAAGTTCTGCAGCCGGATCAGAGAATGGTTCTCTGTCAAAGAGGAAATCCAAAATGACATTGGTATCGAAAAGAACTTTCACTTGTATTTTTCCTCAAGGTATTTGTGGTAATCCTCGATACCCACATCTCCGTCTGCGTCCTTGAGAATGCCTTTCAAAGAGCGAATAAGCGGCGTCAACTCATCATCGTCTTTTTGTTCCTTCTTAACGAGCGATGCAAAATAATCGCTCACAATTTTGGACAAGGACTTGCCGTTTTTTTGAGAAAAAAGTTTTGCCTGTTCGACAAGTTCTTTATCCATACGAAGTGTTAATTTCGTTTGCATAACGATCTCCTTTTAATATGACGTACAAAATATATTAAATGTACGTCAAGAGTTGTTAATTGTCAATAAAAATATTTCAAAAATCTGGAGCTATTTATTATGAAATTTAAATTTATTCTCATTTTGGTTATCGGTATGGTCATCAGTGCTTTGGGCGTCTATCTGGTCTTGCCGAAAAGACAATCAAAACCGGAGTCGACAGGCTCGCAGAAATCTCAGGAAAAAGCTGAACAGAAAGAACATAAAATAATTTACTGGCAGGCGCCTATGGATCCGACCGAAATTTACGACCACGCTGGTAAATCGAAAATGGGGATGGACCTGATACCTGTTTATGAAGATCAGGCAGGACTGGGTTCCGAGGGCGTCGTGAAGATTGATCCGGTCACAGTGCAGAGCATGGGAATTCGCACAACCACAGTTCGGCGTGGAGACTTTTCGCGCAAGATTCGCACGGTTGCGATAATCGCTTATAACGAAGAAAAATTGTACACTATCAGCCCAAAAATTTCTGGCTGGATTGAAAAGCTTTACGTGGATTACACCGGGAAAATGGTCAAAAAAGGTGAACCTTTACTGGAAATTTATTCACCGGATTTGGTGACGGCGCAGGAAGAATATCTTTTGGCGCTGAACAACAAAAAAGCGGTCAGCCAAAGCAGTTTTTCTTCCATTCGCAAAGGGGGCGAATCCCTTTTGAAATCAAGCCGACAGCGCCTTCTCTACTGGGATATTCCACAGACCGAGATTGATCATCTCCAACAGACCGGCGAGGTACGAAAAACACTCCAACTGAACTCTCCAGTTGATGGCGTCGTGATTCATAAAAATGCGGTAGAAGGGCTTTTTGTAAAAGAAGGAACTAATATTTACAAAATCGCCGATCTTTCAAAAGTTTGGGTTTATGCCAGCTTGTACGATTATGAAATTCCCTGGATCAAAGATGGGCAAAAAGCTGAAATGGACTTGTCCTATTTGCCCGGGAAAAAATTTACAGGTCGCATCGCCTATATTTATCCCTACCTCAATAAGAAGGCACGCGATGTTCGTGTTCGTATGGAATTCCCAAACCCTAGTCTGGAATTAAAGCCGGGAATGTATGCGAATGTCACTTTGCAAGGAAAGGTGATCAAGGACGCCCTTTTGGTGCCTTCGGAAGCAATCTTGCGTTCCGGCAAAAGAAACATCGTTTTTGTTGTTCGAGACAAAGGAAAATTCGAACCTCGCGAAATTCGCATTGCTGAAGAAGGCGGCCCATACAATAATACGGTTCGTGTGCTATCAGGATTATCAGAGGGAGAAGATGTAGTGACCTCTGGACAATTCTTGATCGACAGCGAAAGCCGGCTTCAGGAAGCTATCCAAAAAATGTTGGAAGAAAAAAAGAAAAAGGTTTCACAAAATAATCAAGGGGACAAATCCATGAATATGAAGATGGATATGAAAATGGATAATAAGATGGATATGAGTTCGGATAAAAAAAATAATTAGACGACAGGATAATACATTGTGGAAATATCATTCAGTTAAGGGGAGCTTTTGCAATGTCCTCCGATGAATCCAAACGGGAATCTCTGGAGGAGTTCAAGAACTCCTTTGCGTATGGTTCGCGCACCAACCTGAAGTTTAAATTTCTCGCTGAATTTTCAGATGAAGAAGCCGGTCGATTTTTTCAGGGTCTGTTGTGGAAGTTAGGGGATGTGTTTGATGAGGGCCAATTTGGTCGTGTTATGGAGTACGTCTACGAATGGCAAGCCCGGCAGGAACGTTTAAGGAATTACCAGGCTCATATCGCACGTGGTGATATTGGTGTAGTTGTTGCTTGTTTCATTTATCTATAGATGCTGATTAATCCAGTAATGCAAAAGGATGCAAAGCATCAGAGTATTTATAAGAAAATACAAAATAACCACCAGTCCATCTGACCTCAATTGTCAGAACAGGACTGTTAAAAAAACAATGGATTTAAAATGCATTCATTTGAAGAAAAGTTTGTAGAATCGGAGAGAATTTCATGTTAGAAAAGATTATCGAAGCGTCCGTCAATAATCGATTTTTGGTCATAATCTTCACGCTGCTGATCGCAGTAGGCGGCCTCTATATTGCACTTCGCACGCCCGTTGATGCCATCCCTGACCTCAGTGATGTCCAGGTGATTATTTACACCGAATTCCCTGGCCAAGCGCCGCAGGTGGTGGAAGATCAGGTCACCTATCCACTAACGACGGCTATGTTGGCCGTGCCCTATGCCAAAGTTGTTCGAGGTTATTCCTTTTTCGGCTTTTCATTCGTTTACATCATTTTTGAAGATGGCACAGACCTGTACTGGGCTCGAAGTCGAGTACTGGAATATCTTAACTATGTTGCAGGGAGGCTGCCCCAGGGAATAACGCCAACGCTCGGACCAGATGCGACAGGGGTAGGCTGGGTTTATGAATACACATTGGACGGCGGCGATAAATACGATTTGCAACAACTTCGCTCCATCCAGGATTGGTATTTACGCTACGAGTTGACGAGTGTCCCGGGAGTTTCTGAGGTGGCCAGCATTGGTGGATTTGTGAAGCAGTATCAGGTGGAAGTGGATCCCAATAAGCTACTAGCCTACAACATTCCCATCTCCAAAGTAAGGATGGCCATTAAGCGTAGTAATAACGACGTTGGCGGAAAATTGGTTGAGATGAGTGAAACAGAATTCATGGTGCGAGGTCTTGGATATATAAAATCCATACAGGACATCGAAAACATCCCGGTTGGTGTGGATCAAGAAAGTGGCACACCCATTTTGATTAGGAATATTGCCAACGTTCACTTGGGGCCGGAATTGCGGCGTGGCCTGGCAGATTGGAACGGCGAGGGCGAAACCGTAGGCGGCATCATCGTCATGCGCTTCGGTGGGAATGCGCTCAAAACGATCCAACTGGTGAAAGAAAAAATAAAAGAGTTGAAAAAAGGTCTCCCCGAAGGTGTGACCATCAAAACGGCTTACGACCGTTCCAGTCTCATTGAACGCGCCATCGATAATCTAAAACATAAATTATTAGAAGAAGCCATTATTGTCGCTCTGGTAACGATCATCTTTCTGCTTCACTTTCGCAGTTCACTCGTGGCCATTTTTACACTGCCCATGGGCATTTTAATGGCTTTTATCGTCATGTACTTTCAGGGCATCAACGCAAATATTATGTCGTTAGGAGGTATTGCCATCGCCATTGGCGCTATGGTGGACGCGGCGATTGTTATGATAGAAAACGCTCATAAACATATAGAACGTGATGCAGGGAAAAAAGACCACTGGCAAATTATCATTGACTCGGCAAAAGAAGTGGGCCCGGCATTGTTCTATTCGCTGCTTATTATCACGCTCTCGTTTCTGCCGGTCTTCACATTGCAGGCGCAGGAAGGACGATTGTTCAAGCCGCTCGCGTTCACCAAGACTTATTCCATGGCGGCAGCAGCGTTGCTCTCCATCACTATCGTACCTGTACTGATGGGTTATTTCATCCGCGGGAAAATCCCTCCCGAAAAGAAAAACCCGGTGAACCGTTTTTTACTACGCATTTACCAACCGGTTATTCATTTTGTTTTACGATTCAAATGGTCGACAATTTTCGCTGCAGTGGTCATTCTGCTGATCTCATTGTTTCCACTGAAACATATCGGCTCGGAATTTATGCCGCCGCTAAATGAAGGTGATCTGCTGTATATGCCAACGACTGACCCGGGCATTAGTATCACCAGAGCGCGCGAATTGTTGCAGCAAACCGATAAAATCATCAAAAGCTTCCCTGAAGTTAAGAGCGTATTTGGAAAAATTGGCCGGGCAGAGACAGCCACGGACCCGGCGCCACTGTCTATGATAGAAACGACGATTGTCTTAAAGCCGGAAAATGAATGGCGCCCCGGCATGACTATCGAAAAATTAGTGGAAGAGCTTAATGATGCTATTCAGTTTCCGGGAGTGACAAATGCATGGACGATGCCGATTAAGACCCGGATTGACATGTTGTCGACAGGGATAAAAACGCCGGTCGGCATAAAAATTATGGGGCCGGACTTGCAGGTGCTCTCGGACCTGGGGCAGCGCATCGCAGCAGTCGTTCAGCAGACCGAAGGCACACTGAGCGTGTTCGCCGACAAAACTGTGGGCGGAAACTATCTTGATTATACCATCAAGCGGGAAGAAGCCGCTCGTTATGGGTTAACGGTCGGCGATGTGCAGGATGTCATTATGTCGGCAATTGGCGGCATGAATGTGACCGAGACCGTGGAAGGGCTGGCGCGCTATCCGGTTAATGTCCGCTACAGCCGTGAACTACGCGACAATATCGAAGACTTGAGCCGGGTCCTCATCCCCACGCCGAGCGGCGCACAAATTCCGTTGAGTTATGTCGCTGATGTGTCTATTAAAAAAGGGCCGCCAGTGATTAAAAGTGAGAATGCCCGTAAAACCGCATGGCTTTATGTGGATATTCGCGATATCGATGTGGGTACCTATGTCAAAAATGCGAAAAAAATTGTTGAAGAACAGGTTGATTTTCCTGAGGGGTACAGCTTGGTGTGGAGCGGGCAATACGAGTATATGGAGAGAGCGCAAGAACGCTTGCGTCTCGTCATCCCCGTCACATTAGTAATCATTTTCCTTTTGCTCTTTTTTAATTTTAAGAACATCCAGGAAAGCATTATTGTAATGCTTTCACTGCCATTTGCTCTCGTTGGTGGTATCTGGTTCCTCTATTTTTTACATTATAATATGAGTGTTGCCGTGGGTGTTGGTTTTATAGCACTAACCGGCGTTTCTGCTGAAATAGGTGTTATTATGCTGACGTATCTAGATGGCGCCTATAACGATCTTAAAATGCATGGTTTAATGCGCAGCTTGGATGATCTAAAAGAGGCTATTTTTCGCGGCACTGCAATGCGAATTCGTCCTATTTTTATGACTGTCACAGCCATTATCGCCGGACTACTGCCGATCATGTGGGGACACGGAACCGGTTCTCAAGTGATGAAGCGCATCGCAGCACCAATGGTCGGCGGGATGATCACATCTACTGTGCTGACCCTCGTGGTCATCCCATCCATTTATTACTTGTGGAAAAGCCACGAAGTAAAAAGACTCGCTGCAGAATTTGTTGGGTCTACTGACGAAGATGAGAAATGATCAAAAAGAAATTTCAAAGTATAAGCGAATCTTGCTAAAAGATTTTTCTAATAGCATTATTGTATATCTCATATCAATCTGGAGGGTTGTAAGATGAAAGCCGTAAAAGCCTATATCCGTTGCATCAAAGCCGAGGAAGTCTTGGAGGCGCTGGAAGACGCCGGCATCCGGGATGTCACGCTCATTGATGTAATGGGAACCGGGCATTTGGTCGATCCAAACGTATCGAAATACTCGATCGAATGCGTTAAAAAATATTCTAAAGTAGCCAAGGTGGAAGTCGTTTGTTCATCAACGGATGTCCATAAAGTGGTTGAAGTGATCCGAAAGGCAGCCTTTACCGGCATGCCTGGAGATGGGATGATATTTGTTTCGTCTGTGGAGATGGCAGTCAAGATTCGAACCGGAGCTGTTGGCGAATCTGCGGTTTAATCAAAAAAAATCCTAACTAATACACTATAACAAACAAAGGAGAAACACAATGAAAAAACTAATTGCTCTTGCCCTCCTGTTAAGCGTTGCAGCTTTTGCCGGAGACAAAAAAGATCAGCATAAAATGGATATGTCGCATCCAGGCCATGCTATGATTAGTGTGCCGACAGTGCAGTGCGACAACTGTGTTAAAACAATAACCGCTGCCGTGAAAAAAGTGGACGGTGTCAAATCAATTAAAATCGACCTGGAGAAAAAGGTCGCTCATGTCAATTTTGATGCGAAAAAGGTGCAGGTGGCAGACATACGCAACGCAATTGCCGCAGCCGGCTATGACGCCGATGACGTCAAGCGAGTCGAAAAAGTCTACGATGCATTGCCAAAGTGTTGTCAGTCAAAAAGGTGATTTACTCAGTTCGTCTCCTGGGCCTGAAGTTTGTGTTTTTGAGCAAAGTCTTTGCCTTTGACAGCCTCTTTTCAAACAGTGAAAGACAGTTACCTGTTTCATACGCCAACCGGTGTCGCTTATTTTTGTAACGGTCTTCTCCTGTAAAGGGACAGTTGGACACTTTCGGCCAGTGTACCGTTTGTTTTTCACCACAATGAGCTAGTGACGTTTATGAGTGGAATGTTTTTGCCGACGGGTCAGTCGCATCATGATGGTGATACTGACGGTTCCATGCTTCACAATGTTTCTGACGGGAAGATGGACATGGGTCGTGGATCACATTTAAATTTCGGTTTCGGAGATCTTCATGCTTATAGTAATGTCTTAGTAACAAAATAGAGGATTTAAAATGGAATGTCGTTCATGTGGACACGAGAACCAAGAGGACACAAAATTCTGTACTCAATGTGGGGCTGAACTAGAAAAAGATACAAGAGAGTCAAAATATTGTCCGCGTTGCGGGATGAAAAATACAACCGCGGCTCGATTTTGTTCCGACTGCGGCCAGTCGCTTTCGCAAAACCAGGCGGCATCATCCCGTGCGCCAAAGCAAAGACCACCGCAAAAGCGGCGTAATAAAGCAAAGAACGCCAAAGAACACAAAACAAGTTCTTCCGCGGTCACTATTGTGTTTGTAGCAATTATTGCGATCGTGTCTATTATTGTGGTGAAAAAATACACTTCCAACCATGAACCGCAACGAATTTCACCTGTTCAGACCACCTCCCTGAATCCTTTGGCTGATGCACAGGTTCTGAGTGTTACGTCCAAATTTCGTTGTTCGTGTGGCACTTGCGGTGGTACTCCGCTGGATGAGTGTTCCTGTCCAACGGCTGAAAATGAAAAAAAATACATTGCCCGGATTTTAGCTGGCGGAATGAATGTGGATGCTGTCATCGCTAGAGTTGATTCGGTCTATGGGTGGATCAAACCGGAATTTAAGCCAACGGTAAGTGAAGATTCTTGATTTGGGATCCAAAAATCTAACATGTATTCGCAATGATATTTTTAAGATTGGAATTTATATGGACGTTATCCTTTTAGTGAGGGCTAGTGAAATTTACGCTTTTCGAACAGGTACGGCCTGTTAGAAAAAACGATGCGTTAATTTCTGACTTTTTTTGGAGAGGAGAGTAGTGCCGGGACTAATCTATGATGTCGGGACGGTGCACATGTATGTAACTCGTTTTACTCTCCCTACTGAGCACATGCAACTTGTCTCATTTCGTTATTTTTTGGTTGATACTCTTTATGACAATTCTTTTCAAATTGACCCAATGTCGACCGAAAAACGCCTAGTCTCCGAGTGATCCGGCCATTAAAATAGACCCGCCATCCTTCTCTTTTATGCCGAATGAAACCATTGAACTTTCAGCAAGCTTTACACCAGAATCGGAGACCAAAGTGGAAGCGGAAATGACAATCATAAGCAATGATCCGGATCAAGGGAATTTTGGTGTGTCCATGTATGACGATTACCCTGGTTTTGGCCTTGGAGCTATGGCTCCGGACTTTACGCTGAATGATGTTAATGGCAAGTCGTATACTCTCACTAATTTGAAAGGAAAGCTTGTCGTTTTAACGACGTTTAAATTCGGTCCGTTCCCCAGAAATGTCATCATTGATAAAAATCTGTTTTCATTGCAAGAGCTTTTTAAAAACGAAAATAGAACAAAGCATGAAACGTCAGTTTCAGCAACGATTTTCATGTTCTTATTTCTTACGCACCAGCAGAATCGATCTTGACGAAAAGGCCATATGAAGGTCGATATAAGGTATTAGCTAAAATTGAAGAGAATGGCGGTATTTAAAATATAACCTGGCAAAACATGTACTATTATTAGCGGTCAACGGTCATGAAAAAGTCGTGTATACTTTTAATTGATAGCGACAGAAACTTTGCATTTGTGTGGCAATTTATATTAAAGCAGCAAGGGTTTGTTGCGCCAGCCGCATTAGAAGTTCGGGAAGCGATAAATGTATTTCGAACTCATAGTCCGGATGTCATTCTCTGTGATTACGATACTCATAAATTGTGCAAACGATACGAGCGGAATTTGCTGAGAAGATTGATTGACCAAAAAAAGATTCCCGTCATCGTGATGGGAGACCTTGGTGATAGAGGAGATAAAATATCCATTCATTCCCATGTCAAAGGTTATCTGCAAAAACCTTTTTCGAGAAAACAATTAATGAACGTTTTGGTGCACTTTGAACTTGAATTCGCTCAATATAAAAATCGAAATGATTTGAATTAACAGAAACGGACCCAACTTATTCGTACGAAGTGATAGAATTCACCCATGTGAAGACGTGAATCGATTTCAATTCTATGCTTTCGCGTCGTTCGTGGACGGCCCGACGATTTGGTTACGACGCCTAATTAACATGAAAAACTATTTCGGAGAACATGATGACCTTATTAGGAAATAATGCATTACTTATTGCATTCATTATGAGCCTTTATTCTGCGGGTACGGGAATAATGGGTGGCAAATTGAAAAATCCACGCCTGCTGGAATCGGCAAGAAGAGGAGCTCTGGCTACATTCTATCTTACCACCTTGGCGGTTGGGATTCTTTTATTTGCCTTGATAACCAGAGATTTTTCGATCGAATATGTTGCCAACTATACCAGCAAATCATTGCCCATGTTTTATACCATCTCCGCATTATGGGCAGGACAAGCCGGATCATTATTGTTTTGGGCATGGCTTCTTACTCTTTTCACGGTTATCATTATTATTCAGAACAAAAAAGTCAATCAGCAACTTTTGCCCTATGCGATTGGCGTGTTGATGTCTGTGAGCGTCTTTTTCTTTCTTCTTCTTATTTTCACAACTAATCCTTTTACCAAAATTCCGTTACCTCCTGCCGACGGGATGGGTATGAATCCAATGCTTATTAATCCGGGCATGGTATTCCACCCGCCATTACTCTATCTCGGATATGTAGGATTCACCGTGCCGTTTGCATTTGCTCTGGCAGCTCTTCTTAGCGGGAATCTGGATACCAACTGGATTCAAACGACCCGGAGATGGACGATCATGTCATGGATTTTTCTGACTGCGGGTAATTTGTTTGGCGCCTATTGGGCTTATGTGGAGCTGGGATGGGGTGGTTATTGGGCATGGGACCCGGTTGAAAATGCCGGCATATTGCCGTGGATAACAGGAACCGCGTTTCTCCATTCCGTGATGATCCAGGAAAAACGGGGTATGCTGAAAATATGGAATATGGTGTTGATCATTTTAACCTTTGCTCTCACAATCTTTGGAACATTTGTTACTAGAAGTGGTGTCATTTCATCTGTTCATTCATTTGGTGTCTCGAATTTAGGACCCTTATTCATCATTTTCCTCGGCATTATCCTTATTACGTCGTTTTATCTCTTGTTTCTTCGCAAAGAAATGTTGAGCAGCAAGCATGAACTGGATTCCTTTCTTTCCAAAGAATCAACATTCCTTTTCAATAATCTGCTTCTGGTCGGGTTGGCTTTTGCCATCTTTTGGGGAACAATATTTCCAATCATCTCCGAAGCTGTTCGCGGGGTCAAGATCACGGTTGGCCCTCCGTTCTTTAACCAAGTCGCTGTTCCTATCGGGCTGGCTTTGCTGTTCCTGACAGGCGTCTGTCCCCTCATCGCCTGGCAAAAGACAACAACCAAGAATTTGCAAAAGAATTTTCTGATTCCGACGTCGTTGTCATTAATCACATTGGGAGTGCTTTATATTGCCGGCATCCGATCCCTTTATACCCTTATGTCCTTTACGCTCGCTGCATTTGTTGCCGTTACAATTTTTCTTGAGTTTGTAAAAGGAACACTGACACGAGCGAGGATACATTCCGAGAATTTTTTGGTGGCGTTCTGGCGCCTGGTGGATCGCAATAAACGTCGCTATGGCGGCTATATCATCCATATCGGGGTCGTTATGGTGTTTGTAGGAATTACGGGCTCTACTGTTTTTCAAAAAGAAAAAGTGGCAACGCTTCATCCGGGAGAAAGCATGGCATTGGGTTCGTTTACGCTCCATTATGATGACCTGACTTCCAAACAGGGACCGGATTATCAAAGCGTTATTGCACAAATCCATGTTGAAAAAGATGGCCGGCAGATTGCTATTCTTAACCCGGAAAAACGTTTTTTCGAAAACCGCCAACCGACGACCGAGGTTGATATTTTTAAAACTCTCAAGCAAGATATCTACGTCATATTGGGTGGCTATGAAAAAGATAAACAAGCCACCTTCAAAGTCTTTATTAATCCGCTTGTGGGATGGCTATGGTATGGCGGCATGACCATGGTGCTAGGCGGCTTGCTTGCTATTGGACCAAACAACAGAAAAAGACGAAAAAACTTGAAAGAAAAAAACAGAGAAAAATCAAAACATTATAACCGCAAGGCTGTCATGACAGATGCCTAGTCTTTTTATTGTAAAATGACTTGTCGCCTGGTATGAAAAATCACCAGGGCTATATTACATTTGGAGAAATCGATATGAAAAAAACTGAATTGATTTTCATACTTTCACTTACGGCAGCAACTTTATTACAAGCACAGGTGAGTGAAATCAAAAAAAGCCTTATATGCACCTGTGATTGCGGGATGACCGTGTCAGCGTGCGAAGGTGCAATGGAATGTTCTACGGCTGCAAAGATCACCGCAAAGATTGAGAACCTAGTCGCAAGTGGTCAAACGAATGACCAGGTACTGGCTTCGTTTGTCAGTATGTATGGAGAGAAAATTATGGCGGCTCCATCGAAAAAAGGATTTAACCTCACTGCATGGATTTTGCCGTTCATATTAATTGCATTAACGGGGATATTTCTTTACCGAAAACTTTCAAAATGGGCAAATTCCGCAAGGCAGGTCTCGGAAACAAAAAACGACCATGCGTTGAAACCGATTCAACAAAAGTATGTAAAAATGTTAGATAAGGAGTTGGAAGACTATGAATGAGATCGTTTTTTTGGGACTTTTTGCGGCAACTGCAATATACGTTGGATTGCCGTTTCTTAAAAATCAAAGTCAAAACATAACAGCCACCGAGGTGCCCGGTAAACTTTATGAGCTTGAATCGGATAAAGAAAATGTGATATCCACGCTCAAAGAAATGGAATTCGACTACCAAATGGGAAAAATCTCAACTACAGATTTTGACGATTTGAACCAGAACTATCGACGAAAAGCTGCTCAGATTATTCAAAGCATTGAAGAGATGAAAAACCATACATCAGACAATGACATCGAGGCGGAAATTCGACGCTACCGGCAAACACCAAATAGACGCTTTTGCATAAACTGCGGTACGGCAAGGCAGCAGGAGGATAAATTCTGTTCTAATTGCGGTGCTTCATTATAGAACCAATCAACAGAGGAAACAGGTGATGTTTACAAAGAAATATACATTATGGGCTCTTGTTGTAATTTTTGTTAATGGCTTTGCATTTGCATCAATTACGGTTAAAGGACATATTGTGAATGGAACAAATAAAGATATCCGCCTGGGCGGTGAAACCGTCATGCTGATGGAGAATACTCCGGCGCAAGGTAAACAGGCCATCGTTCTGAAAGCATCCACAGATGCCCGGGGTCGATTCAGCTTTAATGTTGATGATTCATTGAAAAATCGATATTTCCACACAACCACAACTTACCAGGGTGTTGAATATTTTGGCCCGGGGTTCCAGGTCAATGAGAAAAACAGTAACCTGAATGACCTGGCGGTATTTGAAACGACGGATAGCGATTCTGCTATCTCGGTCGATATGGAACATTTGATTATCACCCCGGCGAACGGCCTGTTGCTCATAAAAGATATTTTTCTGGTACGAAATCGCAGCCAGTTCACCTATAATGGCGGAAAACAGGTTGCTACAAACAAATTTGCTTCGCTGACTTTTTCGCTACCTGTGGGTGCAAATGAGCTAAAAGTCGGCGGCGAATTGATGAGTTGTTGTGCGGTCATTACCAAAGAATTTGTTTATGAAACAATGCCCATTAAACCCGGGCGTCGCGAAGAATTGCTGAGTTATCAGATAAAGTATAAAGGCCACAGCTATGTTTTGGAAAAATCTACACTTGATAAAACAAATACGCTGGACCTTTTTCTCCCTGACAGCACTGTTTCCGTTGCCGCTGCCGGCCTTGTTAGTATGGGGTCTTTTAATATTCGAGGTAAAAACTATTCGCATTATCGCCTTGGAAATTTGCAGGCTGGAACAGTCCTACGGATTCAATTGGACAAACTACCGCAGCGTGAGGGCCCAGTTACCTGGCTCAGTTTTTTTGCTATAATCGTTATAATTCTCGCGATAACTGTGTTTGGTTTATACAAAAAACGTAGAATCCCCAATGAAGCGGAAAGTCAAAATGATATAAAAGAAACCGTGAATAGTGGTCAGGAGAAAGAATCTCTTATGNTCTCTTATGATCCGTATTGCCTCGCTGGATGATTTGAGAGAAGAAGGGAAAATTGACAAAGCTTCCTATCAGCAGGAGCGCTTACAATTAAAAGAAAAACTGGTGCACATAAATGAGTAATTCGTAAAATGTCGAAAAGCATATCATCGCGAGCGGAGCAATCCTCTTAATGCTACACCTGTTGTTTTTAGGGATTCGCTTGGCCGTTCCACACCTTCTAAGAAGCAATTTGTAACATTATGAAAAACCCAATGAATCTGACCTTGTATTCAACTAAATACTGATACACTTAACCGTGATCCTGTCATGTGGAACCGATTTGCGGGAAACAAATGAATCCGAACAAAGCGCATGTTGTGATTCATTATGAAGGTGTGGATTATTATTTGTGCTGCCCGTTATGTCAAAAGGAATTTGAGCGAAATCCAGATAAATATTTAAAAAAATATTGACTTTATCTAAACACCAGGCAAAAAAGAGACTGAAAAAACAAATGATTCCAAAGCTCACATTTTTTACAACAGACGGTTGTCATTTGTGCGAAAAAGCGCTGGAGAATATCCGGCTCGCTCAATCACTCCTTCCCTTTCAAATTGAAATGATAGATATCCAAGATGAATACAATACTTTTCAAAAATACAAAGATGATATTCCGGTTATTCTGGTCAATGGAAAAGAAATTGGCAGGCATCACATTCCGGTCGAGTGGATTACGAAAAAAATAAGAGTTTGCAAAAGATGCGTGAATCATATGTCAATGGACTTGAGACAATGGTTTCAATTAATGTTGTCATTTTCGGAGGTTTTGTCTTCAGTTATTTACACCTGGAAAAAAGGTAGAATGACGATTTTTGGGCGTTTTTGCCGCATTTATTGTTGGCCCTGTTCACTGAAATGTGCGGCTATCCGTTGACAATATATGTCATATGTCCTGCTGTCACTGTTTGGCAAAGACATACAAATCCTTAATCCTTTCGATCACGTAAACGGATATTTGCTTGATACGCTGTTCAGTTCGCCTTCGAATTTACCCTGGCCATGGCTTTTCGCAACGGGCTGGTTTCGAGTCGAGAACGTGCCTCCGGCACAATCCTTGTCGCCGTGCTGATCGTTCTGGCCAGTATCTTTCCGTTCACCCGATTGGGTTCGGAATTTATGCCGCCGTTGAATGAAGGCGATCTGCTCTACATGCCGACGACACTGCCCGGCATTTCCATCACCAAAGCCAAAGAGTTGTTGCAGCAAACCGATAAAATCATCAAGACCTTCCCTGAGGTGAAATCCGTGTTGGGAAAAATAGGGCGGGCAAACACAGCTACCGATCCGGCGCCGCTAACGATGATTGAAACGACAATCACTCTAAAGGACAAAAAAGACTGGCGGCCGAATATGACCATGGACAAGCTGATAGAAGAGATGAACAACGCCGTACAATTTCCCGGGCTCACGAACGCCTGGACCATGCCGATAAAAACGCGGATCGATATGCTAAGCACCGGAATCAAAACGCCGGTGGGCATAAAATTGATGGG
>JAADGR010000476.1 GCA_013152225.1 Calditrichota bacterium | reverse complement strand
CGGATCACATCATCAATGACGCGCGAAACGAACACATCCCCCCAGCTCATGTTAATGATTTGCGCTCCGTTTTCAATAGCATAAAGAATTGCCGAGGCGACGTCATCTTCTTCGCCGTTACCGCCGGACGTGAAGGCGCGGATATTCATTACACGGCAATTATGCGCCAGCCCGGCAATGCCGATCCCGTTATCGGCAACAGCCGCTATAATTCCCGCAATGGCAGTCCCGTGCCCCATTTCGTCCATGGGATCATTGTCCCGTTGCAAATAATCGCCGCCATCGGGATAGTTGGGCGCATCGGTAAAGTCCCACCCCCAAACATCATCGACAAATCCATTGCCATCGTCATCGACATTGTTAAGATCATCCGCATCGAAAACATTGTTGCCGTTTAAATCCTCTCCGGGATTGATCCACAAGTTAGGTGTAAGATCGGGATGGTTATAGTCGATGCCGGTATCAATAATCGCAACGAGGACATTGCTGTTGCCCCGCTGGTGATCCCAGGCAGCAAAGGCATGGATATTTTCCAACGCCCATTGGTCGCCTATTTGCGGGTCGTTAGGCACATAATCAAGGTGAAACACACGGTTAGGCTGTGCCGCTTCGATATCCGGCATTTCCCGAAGCCGGGCCAGTGCGGATTCGACATCGGCATCTGCCGGCAGCACCACACGCGTCCAGCGCAAAAGGGCTTCGGTTTCTTTAGAATGATGTAAAGACGTGTAATCTGTAAAAAGCGGCGCCACCTTCTCTGCATTCAATTTGTGCAGAACGCGGTCAACTTTTTCGATACCGGTAATACTCTTTCCGGCTGCAAATGTTTTCCCTAAATACACTGGTGTTTCGGCAAGCTTGATTAAAATTGTGCGCTCCCCCGGGAATGCAGAACAAAACGGAAGAAACAGAGTGATGAGAAAAAGAAGATACTTTTTTATTTGCATTTCGGGCATAGAGACTTGTCAATTATTTAACTTTTAGTTGTCCTGAAAAAACACGGCGATCAAAATTCTCGGCAAAAGAATGATATAAAGTATAAGCGCTATAAAAAGAGAACCCACGTGCTGCAAAAATGTTTCGTCATATTTTTTAAAATACGCAACAAACGAGCGATGGGAAGAGACAATCATTTCTCCGCGGCGCTGAAAAACACTGTGGCCCTGCAAATGCATAACAAACGCCCCGGAGCAAAACCGAATGCGCCATCCCCCGGCCACGATGCGACGGCACCAATCCACATCGCTAAAAAACATGGGAAATCGCTCATCGAGCAAACCGACTTGTTGCAGGACTTTTTGCCTGGCTAAAAGGAATGCGCCCTGCGGCTGTTCAACGTCCCTTGTTTCCTGATGATCGAAATCAGGCATACGCCAGTGGTTAAAAATATTGCTTGAAGGAAAAAGTTTTGCCAGGCCGCTCAGTTCCAGAATCACATCACGCTTGCGGGGAAAGGTCCGGCATGACGGCTGGATTTTACCATTGGCAAAACGTAGCTGGGGTGCAACAACGCCTATTTTATTTTCCTGCGAAAAACAGGTCAGCAATTTTTCAATAGTATCATTCTGCAAAACAACGTCGGGATTGAGCAAAAGTACAAAATCGCCGGACGCGAGCTTTAAGCCCTGGTTCACCGCCCGTGTAAAGCCGAGATTTGTATCATTTAAGCACAAAGAGAATTCGGAAAAATATTGGGAAAGAGATTTCTGATTTTGACGGAGGACAGAAATTGTGTCATCACTGCTGGCATTATCGATAACAAAAACCTGCGAGTGATATTGAAAAAAAGCCTTTTGCAAGCTGACAAGACAAGGCAAAATAGTACGAACATTGTTAAATGTAACAATGATGACGGATATGCTGATCCGATACCGGTTCTTTACTTTCTCTTGCATTACAGACCCGCGTTGTTTCTCCGAGAAGCGATTATTCAATGGAGCGGATTATTAAAAAAAAGTCGTATGCATAATAGTGCATACGACCAAAATCTAAACGATTATTCGGCTCCTGATTTCCTCGACATGAACCAGGATCAGGAATCTTCTTCATCCAGTCTTTTTTTCAGATAGTCAAGTTTCGTTCGATACCATTCATTGTCAGGGTGTTTTTCAACAAGTAATTCAAAAACATTGATTGCTTTTGCATACTGTCCCTGCGCAGCATAGATTTCCCCTAAAGTGGGCGTCACAAATTTCTCTTTCGGCTTCTCCGCCTTTTCGGCCGGAGTCGAAATTGTCATTTCTTCAATACCCATGTGATCAACCTCCTCTTCTTCCCGTTCATCCACTTCTTCCACTTCTTGGGCTTGCGGAGTCTCAAAATCAGACGGTTTTTTCTCCTCCGGAGCGCCAAAAGATTGAAAATCTTTTTCATCATTTAGACTGGATAAAAAATCTCCGAGGGCAGCTTCTTTTTGCTCGTCTTCATCAAGATCGATACCTTCAAACTGCGGGGTTTCATGAGACTCTTTATCGGGCACTAATTCTTCGTCAAGATCAAACGGATTGATCTCGGCATCCAAAAAATCTGTTCCGTTCCGTTTATTTTCTTTTTCATCAACAGTGATTTCCTGTGCAAGGGGTGTTTCTTTTACAGCCTTCTCTTCCCCACTTTCAGTCTCTTCTCCAACGGTGAATTCGGCATCAGCCTGCTTCTCTACGGCCAATTCGTCAGAAGCCTTTTCATCCTGATCTTTTTCAGGGGGCGAGGTTTCATCCACATCGGTTGGAAGCTCATCCAACTCTAAATCCTTATCAGCCACGCGTTCCAGAGCCGTTCTGGCATCCTCTTCCTGTTTTTCTTCCTCATCGAGCGTAGGACTGAAAATATCTTCCAATATTTCCGAAAACCTGGCCTCCTCCGATGTTGTCTTACTTTCCAGCCCGGGTTTCTCGATATCCTCTGATTCGAGCTCCAATGTTTCGTCAATTATTCCCGAATCAGAAAACTCTTCTTCATTTAACAACTCGGTTTCCGCAGCATGACCTTGCAAGTCTTTTCCGAAATCTGTCTCAGCCTCCTCATCAAATACAGATGTAAACGGCTCGTCAGATTCGGTTCCTGCTTTTTCCTCGAGTGCATCGGTTAATGGTTGTGCAGGTTCAGGCTCCGCTTCCTCATCAAATACCGATGCGAACGGCTCCTCTTTTTCCCCGGCCTTGGGTTCCATCAGGGGTTCAAAAGGTTCCGGCGGACCTTCATTCGCAGGTAATTCGGTTAGCAAGCTTTTAACATGATCATCCAGCGGATCGATATCAAGCATTTTTTGATAACTGCTTTTAGCTGTTTCTTCCTGGCCAATCTTTTGCATCAATTCACTGTACAATTTATGTGCTGAAAGTGCTTTCGGATCATAATCGAGGACATTTTTCAATTCGCGTACAGCCTCGTCAAATTGCTGATTTTTAATATAGCACCTGGCCAAAACAAGATGTGCTGTGGCATAGTCCCCGTGGATTATCAATCCTCTTTTGCAGACATTGATCGCCTGATCGATTTCATCCATCTGCAAATATCTCTCAGCCAAACGCGCAAAGAGCATCGATTTCGGATTTAAATTCAACTGTCCTTTCAGCCAGGAAATTTCTTCGGAATAATTTTCAATCATTTGTTATCTCCAGTAACTCAAGCAAAGTGGTCAAATTTCGACCTCACTCCCCTAATTTTAATTTACCTTAATTACCACCCAACCCACCTTTTTGCAGAAAAAATCCAACCAGGTTTTAAAATTTAACTGCTTTTTTTTCTCTGCTAAAGCTAATATACTAGTCCGATTAATACAATATATTTTCTACCACCCCGAAACCGTTTTATTCAGTATCTCTTCACTGACCTTATCTATTGCATCATTCAATCCATCGAGACGGGCATCGGGGCCTTCCGACGGATCATAGCTGCCCCATTGCGTCAGTCGTCCTTCCCAAAGCACCTGACGCTTCACCTGATCCATGCATTTAACGTTTATCGTGAGATAAATTTTCAGATCCTGGACGCGTTCCTGAGAATTATAGGCACCCGCCCGATCGTTGATACGAACAATCGTACCTTCAAGAATAACATCCGCATTTGAACGATCAGCAATCTTTAGTGAATTGTCCTGGGTAAATTTCTCAATGATGGCATCTGTCAATTCTTCAGGCACGCCAAACTCGGCGGTTCTGTTCTCAAATAACGGAATGGCGATCGTATGCAAATGCGGCGGCAATGAACCCTTGAACGAATATATCCCACAATGCAGGTATAGCAGCGACAGCAAAAGCATCCATGTAAAAAAGAGAGAATGTTTTTCAAAATGTTCAGTCATCATCATCATCCGGCCTGAGATGGTAGGCATTAATCCGGCGGTAAAGTGTTCGCTCGCTCAAGCCGAGCAATTTAGCAGCTTTGCGCTTATTCCCGCCGGTTTTAATGAGTGTTGACTTTATCATTTCTTTTTCCATTTCCGCAACAGAAGGAACGGACTCTCCATTTTTACCATTCGCAGACTGAGAGTTCGGGGAATAGTCTTCCCGCCAGGGTCCCAAACTGTAATGGGGCAGAGGATGCGATAATATCAGTTCGCGTAATTGTGCAATCTCGCTTTTAATTTCCAAAAGCGCGCGCAGCAAAAATTCGCGTTCAACTTCGTCCTTGGGTTTATTTAAAGGAACCGGAAGGTTTTCCCGCCGATCGTAAATTTTTAAATATTTTCGCAGGGCAAGTTCATCAACAAAATTGCCGCGCTCCAGCACAATGACTTTTTCCACAAGATTTCTCAACTCGCGGACATTCCCGGGCCAGGGATAGTTTTTCAACATATTCATGGCACTTTGGCTGAACCCCGCAAATTCAATATGATTCTCCCGGCAAAAATCTGCCGAAAACTTTTTTACCAGGACAGGAACATCATCACGACGTTCACGCAAGCTTGGCACTTCGATATGCATGGCATTCAAACGATAGTACAAGTCCTGGCGAAACTGACCGTCACGAACTCCCTTTTCCAGGTCCTTGTTTGTGGCAGCAACAAAACGAACATCAACCTGGTGAAGTGTCGTCCCACCGACGCGCATAAATTCGCGTTCTTCCAAAACGCGCAAAAGCTTGACCTGAATCGACGGGGGTAAATCGCCGATTTCATCCAAAAAGATGCTGCCCTTGTCGGCCAGTTCAAAGTATCCCTTTCTTGGGCCCACAGCGCCGGTGAATGAACCTTTTTCGTGCCCGAAAAGTTCGGATTCCAAAATCCCTTCAGGAATGGCGCCGCAGTTAACAGCGATGAGAGGTTCATCCCGCCGCCGGCTGCGCAGATGAATGGCTTTGGCAACCAACTCCTTGCCGGTGCCGCTTTCACCGGTGATGAGAACAGAAATGTCTGTGGGTGCTATTTGCTCAATCGTTTCAATGAGCTGCCGCATCGCCTCGGAATTACCAAGCATGCCGACATCCCGCTGCACCATACGCCAGTTTTCTCCGGCCGAAATACCGTTAAGCACTATTTCTTCGGCTTTTGCCACTGTTTCTCTCCGAATAAAAACATTTACTCATTAGATATGAAATATTCAACGGTTTCTTTCAACCCTTGTTCAAGATTATAGTCCTGCGTCCAGCCCAATACGGTTTGAATTTTACTATGATCCACTACGCTGCGCATTTGTTCGCCTTCTTTTGCCGGGGCATGCTTCTCAGGCATGTTCTTTCCCGTTAACTTGTTAATCGCCTGGTAAAGTTGATTGACATTTGTTTCCACACCTGTGCCGACATTGAAAATATCGCTTTGCTCATAATCCAGGGCCAGCACATTTGCTTTAACCACATCCCGGACAAAAACAAAATCGCGCGTTTGTTCGCCATTGCCGTTGATAAACGGCTGTTCGCCATCCAGCAGTTTTTTTATAAAGATGGCAACAACCCCTGCTTCGCCATGAGGATTTTGCCGCGGCCCGTAAACATTTGCATAGCGCAAGACAACATAATTCAGGTTATATGTCAAATTATAAAAAAAGAGGTATTTTTCCCCTACAAGTTTGGTAATACCGTACGGACTGTAAGGCTGCGTTTTATGATTTTCATCCGCAGGAAAATAATCCTGTTCGCCGTAAATTGCGCCGCCGGAAGAAGCAAAGATAACTTTTTTCACTCCCGACTTTGCGCAGTTTTGCAAAATATTGATAAAACCGAGCACGTTCGTCCTGGCATCAAAAATCGGATCTTCTACGGACCTGCGCACATCCATTTGTGCAGCATGATGATTGACAATATCGAATTTATGTTTCGAAAATAAAGCGGACAAATCATCCTGAATATCCAATTGTGCGAATTCCGCCTTTTTATTTAAATTTTTAATCCTGCCGGTTGAAAGATTATCGAGCACAACAACATCGTGCCCGGCTGCGATATAAGCATCCACAATATTGGAACCAATAAAGCCTGCACCTCCCGTGACCAAAATCTTC
>JAADGR010000326.1 GCA_013152225.1 Calditrichota bacterium | reverse complement strand
CAAGAACATCAATACATAAGCGAACAATTACAAGAACGCGCAGAGATGTTGTTACCCGATTGGCCTGCAGCGGAAATCGAGAACCTGGTGCAGCATTTGATAACGGTTCTCAATATTTTCATTGTCAAGTCAAATCCCGAAAAAGCTGTGGAATATTGTGATAAAATAATGCACAAATATTTTCCAGCGCTGGAGACCTCTCCGTCGATTATCCTTAACGCCATTCTGCAAAGTCGATACATCCTGCTCTCTGCATTAACAAAGAACGCTTCAGCATCGATGAACAGCCTGGTAAGATTTGCAAAAATCAATGATCTTTTTCGACCGTTCACCATAAAAGCCCAAAAACAGTATGGAATGCATGAAGAAGATGTGAGAGAACTATTGCCGCAAAATTTCGAGGGTGCGAACGAATTAACTTTGTCTTCCTTTGATTTTGCCGGACTCGGCGTTTTCATGCTCGACAAGCAATTCAATTTCATCTATTGGAGCGACAGGATGGAAAGGCTCTACAATGTTCCGGCGCAAAATGTCCTCGGAAAATATTTCGGCGCCAAGTTGCAGCTTTTGCAAGTTGAAAAGGAAATTTACGATGCACTGCGTTTTGCGATTGAAAACGGCGTTTATTCGGAACTCATTTCCACCCGTCACACCATTGGAGAGGATCGCGAGCGATTCGTCAATTTTAAAATCTCACCCTTGAGAAACGAAAAAGGTTCCGTTATCGGCGCCTCTGCTCTGGTAAAGGACATGACGGAACGCAGGGAAAAGGATTTAACGCTTCAAAAGTATGAACAGTATTTTGAAAATATCCTGAATGATGCGGCAGATGCGATTATCATTCTTGACGAAAATGACCGCATCGCAATGTGGAACAAGGCAGCCGAAAGAATCTACGGGTGGCGAGAAAATGAGGTTTTGGGCAAGCCAGTTTCCATTATTGTCCCGGATGATAGAATATCGCAGAGAGAGATCGAAAAGATCAGCCGGATTGTGCGCAAACGAGGCTATATTCGCAATTTTCGCTCTCGTCGGCTGACACGTTTCGGCAAGCGGGTCATCATCAAGATTTCCCGCAGCGCCATCCGCAATGACGAGGGTGAATACATTGGCAGCAGTATCATTGCCAGGGACATCACGCGCGAAGAACAGTTGCGGGCACAGCTCAGTCAATCCGAAAAACTGTCCGCCGTCGGAACCCTGGCCGCGGGCATTGCCCATGAAGTGGGTTCGCCGCTCACATCAATTTCATCATTGACGCAAATGCTGCAACTGGATGTTCAAGACCAAAATGTGAAAGAAAAATTATCTCTCATTCAAGAGTTCATCGACCGGATTGCCCGAACAGTGCGAACGCTGGTGGATTTTTCAAAGCCCATTGCACAAAAGGTGGAAAATATTTATCTGAATCATGTCATCGACCACGTCATTCAGATTATTAAATATGATAAACGTCTTAAACATCAGGAAATCGAAACAGCGCTTGAGCCTCACATTCCCCTGGTTAAGGCGAGTTTTGACCAGGTGCTTCAGGTTTTTATCAATCTTTGTTTGAATGCTGCGGACGCCATGGAATGCCGGGACAAGGGGCATTTGAAAATCAAAACATGGTACAACGAGACGGGTGTCTTTGCTTCGGTGACGGACAATGGATGTGGCATTAGCAAGGAGAACATTCCGCATATTTTCGAACCCTTTTACACCACAAAACAACATGGCAAAGGCACAGGGCTTGGATTGTGGGTCAGTTACAATATTATAAAAAGTTTCGGTGGTGAAATTACCCTGGAGACTAAAGAAACGGCAGCAACTCAGTTTACGATTTCTTTACCGGCTGTGCGGCAAAAGAAGGAATAACGACACATGTCCAAAAACATCCTCATTGTTGATGACGATGACATCACCCGCGAAAGCCTGAACGCCATCCTGAGCAACAGCGGTTTCGTCTGCGACCAATCCTCAAATGGTGCGGAGGCATTGGAAAAACTTTCACAGCGCGAGTTTGACGTGGTCATCACCGATCTTGAAATGCCAGGTATGAACGGGATCGAGTTGCTTGAAAAGGCCGGTCAGCTTTGCAGCGGCGCTTCTTTCATTATCATCACGGCCTATGCTTCTGTTGAAACGGCGATTGAAGCCCTGCGCAAGGGCGCTTTTGATTACATGCTCAAGCCCATCAATTTCCAGGATGTTGCCATCAAAGTGCAAAAACTGATGGAGCACAAAGAACTCGTTACCGAAAACCAGGCGCTTCGCCAGGAAGTGAATGCACAGTATGATTTCTCAAATATCGTCGGGCAAAGCACCGCCATCAGAGATGTTTTCGAAACCATAAGGCAGGTGGCAAACAGCGAGAGCAATGTGCTGATAACGGGAAACAGCGGAACGGGCAAGGAACTGGTTGCAAAAGCCATTCATTTTAACAGCCCCCAGCAGCGCGGCAGATTTATGGCTGTGAATTGCGGCGCCATCACCGAAACGCTTTTTGAAAGCGAAATTTTTGGCCACAAACGCGGTTCTTTCACCGGCGCAATCAGCGACAAGGACGGCCTCTTTAAAGTGGCGCACAACGGTACGCTTTTTCTGGATGAAATCGGGGAAATGTCCATGGCAGCACAGGCCAAATTGTTGCGCGCCATCGACACGCAGGAGATACTGCCCGTCGGCGCAACGACACCGATTAAAGTGCATGTGCGCATCATTGCCGCAACAAACAGCAATTTGCAAAAAAACACTGAAGAAGGAACTTTCCGGGAGGATTTATTTTATCGTTTGAATGTTATCGAAATTCATCTTCCTTCACTGCGGGAAAGGCCTGAAGACATTCCACTTCTCATTCACCATTTTATAGCAAAATATAATCGCCAGATGAATAAAAACGTAACCTCTGTCGAACCACTGCTCATGAGCGCGCTTGTTGCACGCGAATGGAAGGGCGAAGTGCGGGAATTGGAAAATTTCATCGAGCGGTTGATGATCTTTGCAAAGAAAGAAAAGCTGACAATGGAAGATTTGCCACCCAATTTATCGGCCCCAATGAAACCATCGGTTATAGCTTCAGAAACAGCTCATCTGAAAACCGCTGTGGAAAACTTTGAAAGAGAATTTATCAAAAGCCAGCTTGCCAAAAACGATTTTCACCGTGGGAAAACGGCCAGAGCATTGGGCATCGGCGAAGCGACGCTTTACCGAAAAATGAGCCAGCTCGGTATTGACGCCTGATTAAACCGTACTTTAGTTCACTCTCCGATCGCTTTGATGACCACCCGTTTTCTCCGCTGCCCGTCAAATTCCGCATAATAAATTTGCTGCCAGGGACCAAAATCAAGCCGACCTTCGGTTATGGGCACAATGATCTGGTGGTGCATAAGCAGGTTTTTCAAGTGCGCATCGCCGTTCACCTCACCGGTTCGATGATGATGATAGTCGGGACCTTCGGGCGCCAGTTTTTGCAACCACTCTTCAATATCCTCAATCAGACCGGACTCGGCGTCGTTGACGTACACAGCAGCCGTGATATGCATGGCCGAGACCAGCACCATTCCCTCCTGAATGCCGCTTTTCTGAACAACGTCTTCAACCTCATGTGTTATGTTGATGAATTCCCTGTGCTTTCTGGTATTGAACCAGAGATAGTGTGTAAAAGATTTCATTCGTTACCTCACAATTCTTTTCACATTAAAAACCGTTTTTCTACATGTCACCCAAAATCAAAGCTTCACGCTCGAACAGTGACTGGTTAATATCATCCAGAAAATCCTGGATTTGAAGAAAACTTGCTTCAAACTGATCTTTTGACAATTCACCTTTATCCAGACCCCCAAGCTCTCCGGAGATGTTCAAAAGAGCATCCAGCATCAATTTCTCCAAATCGTATATCCGGTTCAAGGCATCATTAAAGGGCGCTTTGGCAGTAAAAAAAGAAGTGCCTGAATAGGTAGGATTTCTCAAGCTGTCACCAATAATCAAAAGATTCTTTTTGGCGTTCGCAACCAGCGTATCCAGCCGTTGCTGATCTTCCTCCTGCTCCGCTTTCAGTGAATTGCCAAGGCGACCCGTGAGCTGCGAGATGATCTCGATGCAATGCTCCCGAATGGCCTTGTCCGTCCGCTCCCGCCCATCTGCTTTTTCATACCCCCAATAGTCGTGCACGCCCTGTCTGCTGCAATGAAGGTGATTGACTTTGTGAGGAATCGTTCATCCGGACACTCCTAAGGTTTTGGGTTTTAATTTGATTTTCTTTTAATGCAACAGAAAAAAAGTCCTGACCTTTTTCATACATCCAAATAGCACATCAATTTTTCTGATGAGGTGCGTAATTTTTTGTATTGGTTGTTTTTGCACTTGCCTTTTAATTTAGTTTACTAATGTTACGTTTTTGGTAGGATTACTGGTATATTATGAACATTTATAAACCAAGACAGTTGCAAAAAATTCCCTTGTCATAACGAACTTGAAATGTTTTATTAAAAAATATTTGAGAACAAAAGAAGGTGAACGATTTTAAGAGCGAGAAATATAAAATTTATTATTTATATAGCAAATGCTCATTTATCTGAGTGATTATCCCCGTTGGAAAAGATCGACTTTTTTTCACAAAAAGTCAATCATTTTTCCAAAAAAACTCAATCATTAACCAATTCAAGCTGTTGAACGAATCTTTCAAAATATGGATTTTCAGAATCCATCAACATCCAGTGTTTCATAAAAACCGCGCGCATGGTAATAAAAGAATCTTCATCCATCTCGGTATTCGGAAGAATAGTACGGGCACTCTTTTCATCAATAACAAATTTGGAAAGAATGAATGGCGCTTTGGGATTTTCGACTGACAGGTTTTTATAAATATCAAAAGTTCTTTTATTCACAGCGGAGATTTTTTTCGGTTGCCGATTTCCCGGACTTGAGTAAAAACAAAGAACATCCAGATCAGGTTTGGTGAGCGGGTGCAGGTTGTGCAGTTGGTTCATCGCATCGTGAACGGCCTGAGCCGTCCCCAAAGTCTTTTCCAGCACCATGCCGATCCCGTCACGATGCAGTGGAAAAAGTTTGTGCGTCAGCCAGGTTCCCGCCGCAGCCGCACCGGGTCGGGAGCATTCCAAAGTATATGTGCCGATGTTTGGTTTTTCCTTAACGTGATAAGTATAAGGTGCAGAATTCAAAACAGCCTGGCGAAGATTTTCGTGACGAAAAAGAACAGAGCCGGCACCATAGGGCATCATGCCGTGCTTGTGCGGATCGATAGTGACCGAATCCACATCGGCTAATGCCAAGCCCTGCCGGTAAACGTAACGGGTCAGGGCGCTGCCGACATTTTTAAATGGCAGGAGTTGAAAATCCGCATCGTACATCAGCGCCTTAACATAGCCGCCATAAGCAGCATCGATGTGTAAATGAAAACCGTATTTTTTGCGCAGTTTAAGAATATCCTCGATCGGATCAACCGCGCCGCAGCCGGTTGTGCCAAAGTTGGCCATCACCATCATGGTCTCGCCGCGTTTCAATTCCGATTCCAGAGCATTCAAATCCATGCGGTAATGCTTATCAACCGGCATTTCCTTAAACCTGGCAATATTCAGAATATTGCATATTCGCGTCCATGAGAGATGAGAACCGACGGAAAATAGAACCTTGCCTTTTTTGCGTAAATCTCTCACAGCCCATAGCGCTTCCAGGTTTGCCAGGGAACCGCCGCTGGTCAAATGTCCCCATCCCGAATCGAATCCAACCAACCTGAGCAGATCATCGATGACTTCCAGTTCCATCTCCGTGGTGGCCGGGCCGCCCTCGTAGGCATGATTATTGGGATTGATCAGCATGGTCATGATATAGCCCAATGCGGCGGGTATCGCCGGGTCCTTAAGCATTTGTGCCGCGTAGCGCGGATGAAAAAACGGTATATTCGATTCCAGCCGATCCAGCAGTTCATCGAACGCATGATGAATCTCTTTCTCATCATCCGTAAAAAGAGTTTGGCCGGGGGGATAGAGAGAAGGATCGTCCGGGAAAAAACTTGTACGCCACTTTTTATGCCGCCCCAGGCCGTACACAATCAGGCTGGACAAGAGATCAAGATTTTCTCCTTTAGGGCCGACAAACATTGAAAATAATTTGGAAGTTTTATTGCTCATTTCAGATCAATCTTTTTTATCTTTGCTTACGATTTCAAAAATTTTAGCTTCCACAAAAATTCGAAAAAGCTCCGGATCAATTTTACCATCATTCCTTTCGTATTGCAAAATTTGCAGCGCTTTTTCAGAAGGGACGGCTCTTTTATAGGGCCTGTCCGAGGCTGTCAGTGCGTCATAAATATCAGCGATGGTCATCATTTTTGAGGGAAAGGGAATTTTCCCGGAAGTCAAATTTCTCGGATAGCCGGTACCATCCAGCTTTTCATGATGCGCATAAGCAATTTGCGGCACCGATTTCAAATGTGACGCCCAGGGAATTCTGCTGAGAAAATTAAAAGTGTGGGTGACATGAGATTCGATCTCTTTCCGTTCTTCAGGACTGAGGCTTCCTTTTGCAATAGAAAGCAAATGAACCTCATCCTTATCAAGATAGGGTTTCACCGTGCCGTTTTCCTTGTAAGTGAGATCGCTGATTTCCAAAAGTTTGTCAAAACCGCCTTCGGCAAGAAGACGCGGTTCATTGGCCTCGAGGATGAACTGCAAATAATCGTCGATCACTTTTAAACGGTTGACAAAATCCGCATCCCAAGATTCAAATTTTTTGCGCGCTTCTTCCCGGCTCCTTTCCAGCAGGTTTTTAATTTTTTGCTGCGAATAGTTCAGTTCAAGTGCTTTTTTGATAAATTTGAACCTGAACCTGACAACGCGCAATTGTTCGGGGTAAAGCTTCTTTGCCTTAACCAGAACATTTTCACGGACGCCAATCTTGCCAAAATCGTGCAGGAGCGCAGCATAGTTGATTTGCTGAATATCGTCGCGGGTAAATTTCACATCACGGTACGGCCCGGAATCGATTCTGTCAATCTTTTTCGCAAGATCAACAGTTAATTTCGCCACGCGCTCCGAATGACCGGAAGTTGTCGGATCACGTTGTTCAATGGCATGTACGGAGGCGACAATAAAGCCTTCAAACAGGCGCTTTATTTCTTCATACAAACGCATATTTTCGATGCTCACAGCAGCCTGACTCGCCAGTGATGAAGCGAGGTCCTCGCAACGTTCGTCAAAAGCAATAACCTGATCTTCCAGCGTTTCCGTATCGACAAGCATTTGATGCCAGTCTTTTTTCCGGTTGATGAGCTGCAACACACCTATCGTTTCTCCCTGGTGGCTGAGCATCGGAATACATAAAACCGATTTTGTTCTGTAGCCCATTTTTTCATCAAAACTGCGATTATGTTGCACCGGGCTGTCGGCAGGAATCATATACGCATCCGGAATATCGAGGGGTTTGCCGGTAAGGGCCGCGTACCCGGCCATGCTTTTCTTTTGGATAGGCATGACAAATTCCTGATAGCTGGCATTCAACGAGTCATTGTGGGCCAGCTTGAAGCGAAGCTGCTTATTGATCCAGAAATCATTATCATCCGCCGGGATATCGGGATTTTCCTCCACCAGATACAAACTGCCCGCATCGGCACTGGTAATTTCCCGGGCTTTGGTAAGGATCATTTCCAAAAGTGTATCCGGATCACGTTCCGCCGACAGAGCAATACCGATCTTGTTGAGTTCCGATAATTCCTGACTCTGGCCGGACAATCTTTCATGCAACCCCTGAATTTCTCTTCTTGTTGAGATTGCAGCATTCAGTTGCAACAATGTCCGCATGGTCCGCCACGGTGCGAGCGGCGGTTGCAAATAGTCAACAAGGTCTTCAAACCCCTCGGCAGGTTCATCCCCGGCCGAAAGAATGACCAGAGATGCAAAAAGAGTGGGGGAATTCATTTCAAGAAGTTTTTTGTGAAAGCTCCGCTTTTCATCAAAATCAGAATCCAGCACAGTTATGATATTGGCATCATCATCGGCGAAAGATTTTCTGACAAATTCTTCTTCCGGCGAAACAAAGATCCAGGCATGTTCCAGTTTTCCAATCAAGTCCTGGAAAAACTTTTGATGGGCGCTGCCATAATAGAGAATTTTAATTTTCTGAATAACCATTCCATGAACCTTAAAAATATGAGCGACAAATCCGGCGGTCTCAAAGTTTTGAAAACACTATTAAACTAAAACATTCTAAATATCATTATATTCCCTCGTTTCCGATATGAGGACGGTGCAAAGTCCAGCAATGATCACGCCACCACCGAAAATTTTTATTAAAGTTAATCTTTCTCCTAAAATAATCAATGCTAAAATTGATGCGCCAATCGGTTCCCCCAGCGTAATGATGGAGACTGTCGTAGCGGAAAAATATTTCAACGCCCAGTTAAAACTGGTGTGGCCGATAACCTGCGGCACTAAAGCAATTGCGGCCAACAAAACAAAAGTCTGCAAATCATAATGAATAAAAGAATTGCCGCTCAAAACAGCCAGCAAAAATGTGAATATTGCGGCTGAAGTGTAAACGACGGAAACATAGATCATCGTATCAATCCTGGCTCGCAGTTTCCTGCCAATGAGCAAATAGCCTGCAATGGCCAGTGCGCCGCTCATTGCTAAAATATTCCCAATAAGCGATGAATGTTCGGCTCGGAAATCAGCCGCACCGATCACGATGGCGCCGGCGAGAGCAACGGCGATCCCAATCAGCATTGAAAGAGTGGGACGCTCTTTGAGGAAGAGCCTGCCGCCAATCACGACGAAAGCCGGTGCACTTGCAACAAGGACGACAGAACTTGCCACGGATGTATACTTTAAAGATGTGATCCAAAAGGCAAAATGCGCTGCCAGAAACAAACCTGATAAAACGGCCAGTCTCTTTTGCTTTGCGTCCAGCGACCGCCACACCGGACGATTTTTTATGCGCGCCAGACCCCAATAGAAAGCAGCGGCGAGGCTGAGCCGATAAAAGGCGATGACGAGCGCAGGGGCTGTGCACAATTTAATGAGAATTGATGCGAACGAAATTGCTGTCAGTCCCAGGATGAGTACCGCTATGACGCGGCCTTTGTTCATAAAAAACCCTCTGTTTCCCGAAGACCGCAGTCGAGGCCGGCGGCTGCACAATTTTGGGCCGGGTGCGGTTATGTTAATATTTCCGAACAGGCAAAGTTTTGCCGTCGCGGTACATGCAGGATTTCAAATGTTTTTCGGACGCTCGATTTTAATTTCTGCAAAATCCCGACTCAAATAAGATTCCGGGAAAACCTGCCTGGCCTGTGCAAGCATTTCGCGTTCATCATCCTCATCGTAACGGCTGCTGATGTGCCAGAGCATCAATTTCTTTGCATTTGCTTTGGCCGCAATCTCAGCGGCCTGTCCGGCAGTGCTGTGAAAGGATTCGTGAGCCTTGTCTTTGTGATGCTCCGCGAATGTGCTGTCGTGAACCAGAACATCACAATCTCTTGCCAATTCAACGGCATTGCGGCAGGGACGTGTATCCGAACAATAAGCAATGGCTCGTCCCGGAATCGGAGGAGCGAGGACATCATCCGATTTTATTTCCTTTCCGTGAACGAAAATCGTATTTCCTTGTTTCAGCGCAGCTCGTTGCGGGCCCGGTGGAATATCGAGCACTTTTGCCTTTTCGACATCAAACTTGCCCGGCTTGGGTTTTTCAAAAAATCCATAACCATAACATAAAGAGCGATGTTCTAATAAACTCGTTTCAATAATAAAATCATCCACCTGGAATTTTTGTCGTTCCGGTTCAAGTTCCACAATCCTGAGCGAAAAATCGAGTGTGAATTCCGAAATTTCGCGGACGTGTTCTATAAATTTTTTCAATCCCTTTGGCCCGAACAGCGTTAATGCATTTGTTCGCCCCATCATTTGCTGCGTGCTCAAAAAACCGGGCAGACCAAAAATATGATCTCCGTGAAGATGTGAAATAAAAATATAACCAATTTTCGACGGATGCAACCCGGCCTGCAAGATACGCAATTGGGTTCCTTCGCCGCAATCACATAAACAGGTTCGATTATCTTTTATGATCGCCAGCGAAGGCAGCCCGCGTCTCAATGTCGGAATTGCTGCGCCGGTGCCAAGAAAAACTATTTTGAGTTCGTCGTTCAACGGGACGGTTCTGATTGGAAAGGAGCAGTTAGCTTAATATCATGCTGTCTTTTTCTTGCTGCCAAAGCGGTTCTCCTCTCCTTTCAATAACCTTTTGATATTTGCGCGATGTGTAAAAACAATAAGCCCGGCGACAAAAAAACCAAAAATATAGAGAGACGTCGCCAGATCACGATGCATGACATAACGGAAAATCGTCAGCACAACGGGCAAGGTGAGAGCCGCGGACATGGAACTTACAGAGACGATATGTGTTGCAAAAAGCACAATCGCAAAAACGGCAACGCAAACAAATAACGCCACCGGATATAAAGCCAAAAGCATCCCCGCTGCTGTGCCTACACCTTTGCCGCCGCGAAATTTAGCAAAAACCGTCCAGATATGGCCGACAATAGCAGCGCAACCGGCAATGATTTGCACAAGTTCGGGTCCTATCGGCAGCGGGGAAACGGCAATTTGGGCAATCCAAAACGTGGCGGCAAAACCTTTGAATATATCAAAGGCCATGACGAAAACCCCCGGTTTCCAGCCAAGAACGCGAAAGACGTTTGTCCCCCCTGCATTCCCGCTGCCATGCTCCCGGATGTCGATGCCGCGCAGCACTTTGCCGACGACGATGCTCGTTGGGAAAGACCCAACCAAATACGACAAAACAATAATGAATATTAAACCAGACATTATTTTTCCTTAAAATTTGATTTTTCATAGCAGCTATAATTTTGAAAAACTTTTCAGAATTCCGTTCTCCGGTCTCCCTCTTTTTTCATCCTTCCA
>JAADGR010000026.1 GCA_013152225.1 Calditrichota bacterium | reverse complement strand
GGTTTCAAATTTGCGTTTCCAAGCAAACGACCATCAAGTGTTAAAGAGGTCATGGGTTGAATTTTCCCATTGAACATATATCGAAAACTCGGCATTTGAAAAAAATGCCCATAAGAGGCATGAAATGCCCCTTTATCGGAAATTGGGAAGGAAAGGCCTAATCGCGGGCTCAACTGAAGTTTAGTAGAAGCCTCGACAAGATTTTTCTCACTGTAAAGATTCGCTGCCTCTGTCCGTAATTCCAAAGGATATTTCTCATTAGGCTTAAAAATGTCAAAGCGCAGGCCGCCATTTAATATGAGTTCTCCCAACTCTAATTTATCTTGTATATAAAACGCTGCTTCCAGCGGAGTAATATCATAGTTCTGCCAGAGTGCAATCTCGGAATCAGGCACGGTGATATACGGTGTTGTTTCGAATGTTTGTTCCCAGTCCTTCCACCAGACAGTATCAAGATAATTCCAGTATTCATTAAATGTAGGATTTCGTAATTCTTCAGTTTCAGGTTCCTCTATTTGATAGTTGACAGGAAACTGGTTGTTCGCCCATTCTTGCGTCGGGCGGAAACCATGCGAGTACACATTAATATTATGTCTCATCAAAATAAAGCCGGCCTTGACAAAATTATACTTGTTGATTTGCCAATTAATGTTACCATTGAGTTGATACTTTTTCCTATAGTTTTTACCTTTTTTACCGGCGTAAAACCAGTCTGTGCTCCCAAGGGAAAAGCCGTCTGCCGAGGCTGAAATAAGCTGAATACCCTCATCACCCGGTACAATCGCCTGCATATTATCTTTTCGATAGTAACTTTCACCGGAATTATATTGGTAGGAAAATGCCAAGTCATAGAAAACATTCTCCCAGGGCATGTGATGAAAATGAAAATTGTGGGTAATAGCCCGCCCCTTGCTCGTTCCCCGGCCATCCGGTTGATAGCGAAAAGCCCTGCTCGTACTGCCTTTTAGTTCACTAAAAGAGCCAAATGCCTGATAAGTAAGGCTCATTTGCGGACTGAGATAAAAGCTTAATTTGGCAGAAAAATCAGAGTTGAATCCGGTAGCAAGAGGCCCTTGTGAAAAATCACCGGTTCTCAACGAATCCGGGATTGGAATAGCCTGAGAAGCCGAAAGATCTTCAGTCTGATATTTTGCAAACCATTCCCTATATGCAGCTATTTTCCAACCGTCATACGGCATGTATCGACGTTCGTACCTCTGCAAACTTTGCCAGTTATTGTACCTGCCGGTTATATAAAAACCGATCTTATCAGACAATAATGGGCCCGTTAAACTAAACTGTACATCCTTTTCAGCAAGCGGATTAAAAGTGCCGACTCCAAGAAATACATCATTCTTATTGCTAAACCAATCACCGGAATACAATTGAACATTACCGTTAAAATGCTTCGCAGGTCTCTTTGTTATAATATTAACAACTCCTGACTGCGCCTGCCCATATTCCGCGTTAAAGGTGCCACTGATGACTTCTAATTCCTGCACCATCGAGTTTTCAATAGCCACATTGTTTCCACCACCCTGGCTATAAGCGTTGTTAACCGGGATACCATCAACAACATAAGACACTTCACGTGATCGACCGCCCCTGAAATGTAATGCACCGCCAACATCGACAACACCTGCCTGGAGTTCTATAACTTCCTTAACTGTTGTAACAGGCATAAGTTTTATAGTCTCAGAATTAACAACAGCAGCAGATTGTGTACGATCGATTTCAATGACTGGTCTTTGCGCTTCAACAACAATTTCCTTTCCTGCCAAAGCCTCCATGCTCAAACCGACATTTTGCGTTGCTGTCCTGTCAACACTCACATTCACATTATTAACCCTGAGTTTTGCATAACCGATATATTGAAAAACGAGTGAATACTTTCCAGGCGGAATATTGATAATGCTATAGTTTCCAAAGAGATCAGTTGAAGCCCCTAAATTTGTACCTTCCACTGTAACATTTGCCCCAGGTAAAGGTTCGCTGGTCGTTTTATCGACAACCCGACCGGAAACTTTGCCAGTAGTACCGGCATGCGAATTTGTAAGCAAAATTAATAGAAAAAGACCGACGAATGAGAGAAATGTTTGAGATTTAGCGCGCGCACGATGATTGACATCTCGAATCATATTTTATAACTCCTTCTCGATAATTAATGAGTGGAAAAGCAGGAGGAGAGTTCTTTTATGAAAAAGCATTAGAGCACTTTTTCTATAGGTTTATTTTTTGAGGTTAGCTATGTAAAACATCATATCACTTTAAAACAGAAATTATGATTACTTTTGATCGTTATTGCTATTTTCGATCAATATCTATCATTTAGTAATTATACTAAATATCTTGAAAAAAGTCAAGTATTTTATAAAAATATTTATTATATTTTTATAAAATTGATCGTTTGTGAATGTCAATTCCTGTTGATACAAAAAAGGAATCTTGAATGAGAAAGCAGGAAAGAGAAAAAGTAATATTACAAATTCTTGATCAAAACGGGGCTATTGATATTAACGATATCGAAAACCAGTGCGGGGTATCGGCCATAACTGCACGCCGGGATTTGGAAGAACTTGACAAAAGAGGTTATTTAGTAAGAACACATGGTGGAGCTGTTAAGGATGATTCGACAACACATTTATTCAGCTTTGTCAAAAGGAAAGAAAAAAATGCAGAAAAAAAAATAGCAATTGCCGAATTTGCCTCACAATTCATACACGACGATGAAACCATTATATTGGATAGCGGGACAACAATCTATAGACTTTGTAATTCTATTTTTAAAAGAAAAAGACTGCTGGTCATTACAAACTCTTTGCCTGTCGCTTCGGAACTGACAAAGTACCAAGGTATCAAAATCTTTTTAATCGGAGGAGAAATCCTTCCGGCGAGAAAGGCAACTTTTGGGCCGATAACTTCTGAGCACATTTCACAATATCATGCTGATAAAGCATTCATCGGAACGGATGGAATTTCGCTCAAAAGCGGGCTTACTGTTCGGGATGTAAATGAAGCGACACGAATCAAATCGATGATTAATTCAGCAGATAAAACATATCTCCTCTGTGATTCCTCCAAAATCGAAAAAAGCTCTTTGTACAAATTAGTACCGATTACAGCAATCGATTACCTGATTACCGACTCGGGAATAAGCGATGATATTGTTGAGCTTTATAAAAAGAACGGCATAAATATTCTCATAGCCGATATTCTCTAACGTCGTCCATATCTTTCCGGCAAAGAATCATTCCAATTCACAATCAATTACTCCTTGGCGAGCGCCTTTTCCAGCTTTGCTGCCCTTTTCTCTTCACGTCTGGCTTTTGCTTTTGCGCCATATATTTCGAAAGAAGCATAGAGTACCGGAACGACGATGAGCGTTAGTGCCGTGGCGACGATCAACCCGCCCATAACAGCGCGCGCCATGGGAGCCCAGGACTCGCCGCTTTCACCGAGACCAAGGGCGAGCGGAAACATAGCCAGAATCGTCGTTAAGGCAGTCATGAGAACAGGACGGATTCGAACCAGCCCCGCTTTTTTAATTGCTTCAAACAACTCCATTCCGCGCGTACGCAATTGGTTGATATAATCGACAAGGACAATTCCATTGTTCACAACAATTCCAATAAGCATGATGATACCAATGAAAACCATAACGCTGATAATTGTGCCGGTTAACAGCAAACCCAGCGCAACACCGATCAAAGAAAAGGGGATGGTGAACATGATGATAAACGGATCGATAAAAGATTCGAATTGCGATGCCATGACCATGTAGGTCACGATAATGGCAACAAGCATGGCAAGAAACAGGTAAAAGAAGGATTTCTGCTGTTCTTCAGCCATCCCGCCGATTTCGATACGAAAATCATTGGGCAAAGCAATTTTCTTGATCTCCTTGCGAACGTCCGCAGTCACGCTCCTCAGGTCGCGGCCGCCGACATCGATATTTACCGCGACATAACGTTCCTGATCCTCGCGTTCGATTTTTTGCGGCGCTGTTGTGTATTCCACATTGGCAATGGCACGCAAAGGGATTTGCCTTCCCCGCGGCGTCATAATGAGAATGTTCTCAACATCTGTTTTGCTGCTGCGCGATTTTTTTGCCAATTGGACGCGAATGTTAAACTCGTCCCCTCCTTCGCGATAGCGTGTTACCACCTTGCCCAAAATGCCGGTACTGACAACGTTACCGATCATTGCAGTGCTCAGTCCCAGGTCGGCAATTCTCCGGCGGTCGAGTTGTATTTCCAATTCCGGCCGGGGTTTGTCCACTGTTGTTTCTGCCGAAACGACGCCAGGAATCTTTTCAACTTTTTTCCGGATTTCCCTGGCCAGGGCCCCGCCGACGTTAAGATCATGTCCGATGATCTGCACCTGGATATCCGTTCCGGCAAAAAGCTGACTGATTCCACCACCGGAAAACGTGGCTGTGACGTCGGGAATCGCTTTAAATTTTTCCCGCAAAACGTCCTGAATTTCATCGACTCGTCGGTGGCGCTTGGAAAGTTTTGTCAATTTGATGTTCACTTCTCCTTCGGAAGAAGCCTGTCCTCCGAATAGCGCCATAATACCTTCCCCCTGCCCGAAACTTGAAAATACGAGTTCAGCTTCGGGAACATTTTCATGAATAATTTCATTCATGCGGCGAACGGTTTTCCCCATCTGCTCCAGGCTTGTCCCGGGACTCCTTTTCACCGTGATCTGAATGAAACCCATGTCATTTTCGGGGAGAAATTCACCACCGCGGCCAACAAGTGCGAACAACGAAACAACGCAAATCGCAATCGTCGAAAAAATAACCGTTTTTCTTTTTCCCAAAGCCCAGTTTAATGCGATGGAGTATTTTTCGTAAAATACGCCCATCCAGGTTTCGATCTTTTTGGCAACCCTGCTCCAAAATCCGTGTTTTTTGTATCGTTCCGAAACGGCGAGAAATCGCGATGCCAAAAGAGGAATTAATGTCAAAGCGACGATTAAAGAGACAGTGAGAGAGAAGCAAATCGTCAATCCCATGTCGCGAAAGAGTTGACCGGATATGCCGGGGACGAATAATATGGGAACAAAGACAGCCAGAGTTGTCAGCGTTGAAGCCGTTATTGCCATGGAAACTTCGGACGCGCCTTTGTTTGCGGCCTCGCGCGGCGGCACGCCGTCCTCGTGGTAACGGAAAATGCTTTCCAGTACGACGATAGAATTGTCCAGCAGCAATCCCACAGCTAATGCCAGCCCGGCCATGGAAATCACGTTTAAGGTAATATCCGCCTGATCCATTACCGCAAAAGTAAGAATGACGGAAATCGGGATGGACAGGGCGACGATGATTGAAGTCCGGAGATTTCGCAGGAAGAAAAGCAAAACCAAAAATGCCAGAAAAATGGCCTGGTACGCCGTATTGCCGAGGTTGGACATGGAGCGATTGATAAACTCGGCCTGATTATAAAATACGCCCAACTCAACGCCTTTTGGTAATTCCGCCTGAATTTTATCCAGATTAGCAACGACCCTGTCCGCAACATCGACGGTATTGGCATCCGATTGTTTCTGCACCATCAGCATAACCGATGGTTTGTCGTTGGCCCAAACACCCTGGCGTAACTCTTTGAATCCATCAACGACATCGGCAACATCTTTGACATGAATAACCGAGCCGTCGATTGTGGCGATATTTGTGTTGGCAATTTGCTCCACGCTTGTATATTCGCCCGCTGTTTGGACAGTGAATTCCTGTTGAGCATTTTCGATAAATCCCGATGGGATTTGCAGATTATTTTGCAACAACGCCGAAGTCACTTGCCGGATAGAAAGATGATGCGCTCCAAGTCTGGCAGGATCGACAAGCACACGAATTTCACGCTGCAGCCCGCCGGATGTAAAAGCGGTCGCCACACCGGGGATTCGTTCAATACGTGGCTCGACGTCGTGTTCGGAAATATGCCGCAACTCGGCCAGCCCGTGAATTTTGGAATTGACGGTCATGAAGAGGATAGGCTGCTGCGAAGGATCAAAGGTAAAAACCAGCGGTTTGGTAACATCATTGGGTAAAATATCAGCAATAAAATCGAGTTTATCCCTCACATCTGTTTTGGCTTGATCCATGTTCGTTCCCCAACTGAACTCCAGCATCACGAGTGAAAGGCCCTGGCTGGAAGTGGATGTCAGTTTTTCAATATTTTCCACTGTGGAAACCGCTTCTTCAACGGGACGCGTAACCACGGTCTCGATATCTTTCGGGCCAACGCCGGTATATTGGGTGATGATCGCCATCATTGGAAATTCAAGCTTGGGATAGAGGTCCAGTTTGAGCCGGGCCAAAGAAAATAATCCAAAACCGACGGCAATAAGATAAATCATCATGAACGTAACGCCGCGACGAATGGCTACTTCGGTCATTTTCATGAGTCATTGCCCTCCTCTACAACATTTACCGGCATTCCATCGCGCAAATT
>JAADGR010000168.1 GCA_013152225.1 Calditrichota bacterium | reverse complement strand
TCGCAGTCAATGGATTGGACATTAGCAATTCCATCAAGTATGGCCGGGAATGGTGGGAACGGCGCCAGGGAGGAGAGGGGATAACGGATGAGGAGAAAGATGCACTTGTGGCAACGGGTCGTGATTCATTATTCAGGGTATTCAGCATAGCGACGCGACGATATTTTCGCAACATCGAGGAAGGCCGCAATCCGTTCGATGTGCCGGATCCGCCACCGGCGCCGGATTTGACGGTGACGGCCGGGGAGGGGTCGGTGTTGTTGGAGTGGTCGGATGTATCCGCTGAGCCTGATTTTGATACGGGCGTGAATGATTTTGCCGGTTACCGGGTATATCGTACCCAGGGTCGCAATGACACCACATTTGTGAGGGTTTGGGAATGCGGCGGTAACAGCGGTATTCCGGTAACGACGAGTTACCGTGATACGACAGTACAGCGTGGTTTTTCGTATTTTTACTATGTGACGGCTTATGATGATGGCACCCAGAACTGGGATCATCCGGGCGAGCGTTTGGAGTCAGGCAAATATTGGAATATGATGCAGCGGAATCAACCGGTACATCCGTACTTGAGCAAAACGCCGGTGAAGACGCTGGACAACATCAAAGTCGTGCCGAATCCATATCATGATTTGTCGGTGCGCTACAATTATCCCGGTGAGCCGAACAAGCTGATGTTCATTAATTTACCACCGCAGTGTACCATCAAAATCTATACGATGAGCGGTGGATTTGGTCAAGACGCTGGATCACACGGATGGCACATCCGAGGAAGCATGGAATCAGGTGACGGAATTTAATCAACTAATTTACACAGGTGTTTACCTGTACGTTGTGGAAAGTGATATGGGTGCCAAGGTCGGCAAATTTGTGGTCGTAAGAACTTCGACAGAAGAAGGACCTCCACAGTAATAATGCTTTTGATATTGCAATTCAGATCGAATTATTTTGAAAACATACCAGCTAAATTTCAAGAAAGCATTTTTTCCTCTATTACTTGTTTATTCTTTAGCTTTGTCGGTCTACGCCGGAGAATTAAATAGAGATGTCCGAGTAATTAAATCCGATATGAAGAAAATTATCTTTGAATATGTGCCACGTGCACCTCAATTTTCTTCCATCAGAGGCGATGGCGAAAAATATACGATAATAAATATGCAGCAATGCGGAAAAACTTTTGAGACGGGAAAACCAATTTTACCTGTCCGGACGTTGACAGTCGGCATTCCGGCTCATGGATCTGCCACTGTAAAAATGATAGATTTACAGTTTCAGGAAATCGGCAAATTCCAGATTCTGCCGGCGCCAAAAATAAAGACAGAAGAAACGAGTGTTTCGGAACACAAAATATTCAAAGATCAAAAGATATATTCAAATGATAGTTTTTATCCAAAAGTGCATTTTAAAATAGGTCAGCCGTCCTGGTTCCGTCATCAACGTGTTGTAAATGTCGACTTGTATCCAGTTCAATTTAATCCGGTAACAGAAAGCCTTTTAATTTGCAAGAAAATGATAATAGAAATTGATTTCAATTCCGGTAAAGAAACGCCTCAAAAAAGGACTCTGGTCACTGATCCTGTTTTTTCTGATTTATATCGAGAGCAAATTTTGAATGCAAATGTTTCAAAAAAATGGTGCTTTTCAAATCGTTCTTCTCTTGGGAAAAAGGCGACCCTCTTTACAGGTTCATGGTACAAGCTGATCATAACGGAAGAAGGGATTTACAAGCTCGGCTATAACGATTTTGCTCAAACAGGACTCGATTCCACTCTATTGAACCCCGGGCAAATTCAAATTTATTATGGCGGCGGCCGGGAACTGCCCAGAGATATTCAGGCGGCAGTTCCCGATCTTTTGGAAATTGCAACGTATTTTTATGATCAAAATAGCGACGGCCGATTTGGAATAAACGATTATATTTTGTTCTATGGGCAGGGAACATCCGGTTGGGAATTTAAAGAGAGCAAGAAAAGATATAGCCATTATATCAATCATTATACGGATAAAAACATTTACTGGCTGACGATAGATAATGGTCCTTCCAAACGTATGATCACGAAAGACGGCAGCAAAAAGTTTAATGAAAATTCGACAATAATGAATACGTGTAGGCAACGTTATTTCGAAGAGCATGAAATTTTGAATGATGAGAAATCCGGCATCGAATGGATGTGGGATCGCTTATATGGAACAATGTTTCGTGAATATCATTTTCAAGCGCAGCACGTGTCACAACAGGATTCCGTAACGCTGCGCGTGCGACTCCAGGGGATCACAGAAAATCACCATAATATGTCTGTTTCTTTGAATGGACACGTCCTGGATGAATTTGATCTGCCTTTTACACTTTCACAAACCATTACGATGTCTGGGACCGGGGCAATACAAGAAGGTGATAATACACTAAAAATTGAAAAGTACTCATCCGGCGCATCACCTGATGAAGTATATTTTGATTGGTACGAAGTGAAATATGGGCAGTTCATGTTCGCTCAAAATGGCCTACTCGAGTTTTTTTCTTCCGGAAAGCACAATGTTCTCGAATACCATTTACAGGGATTTGATTCATCAGATGTTTCCATTTTCGATACTACAGATCCTTTCAACGTTCAAAAAATAGAGAATTTTTCCCCGGTTGCAAATGGGACAATCAGTTTCCGCGATTCTGTTGCGTACGATCAAGAGCGACAATACATTGCACTTGAACCTGAAAATTTTAAAGAAATTACCGATATACTGCCGGCAAGTAATCCATTCTCCAATTTGCGGCTGACAAGCAATGCAGCAGATTATGTCATCATAACTCATGAAAGCTTAAATGGACACGCTTTGCAGCTTTTGGCGCAACACCGCAGCAATCCAAAGTATTGGCCGCACAAGGGAACAGCAAAAGTAAAAATCGTTACGACAAACGAGATATATGATGAATTTTCATGGGGTCTTTTCGACCCGACTGCGATTCGTAATTTTTTGAAATACGCTTACGAAAATTGGAGCACAGCTCCATCCTATGTCCTTTTGGTTGGCGATGCCTGCTATGACATGAAGAATCACAATGGCGGTTCTCCATTTACTTTTGTACCCACTTTTGAAGATGCACTTCGCGCCACCGACGATTGGTTCGTGTGCCTGGATGGAGACAGAACGATGGACATGCTGATCGGCCGATTGCCGGTACAGAGCAAAGACGAATTGGATATCGTAATTGGTAAAATTATCAACTACGATACAACAATTCCTTATGGCCCGTGGAAGAATTCAATGCTTTTCGTCGCTGATGACCAGTTTGCCAATCAGTATAATCCGGAAGATTATGTTTTTGGGCGAGATACGGAATCATTGGCTGAAAACCCGATCAGCAAAAGTTATGACGTTCAGAAACTTTATTTGCAAAACTATACCAGAAATCAATTCGGCAAAAAACCGCAAGCTAAAAAAAAGCTAATCAATGACATTAACAACGGACTGCTCTATGTCAACTTTTTGGGGCATGGAAATCTTGAGGTGTTGACCCACGAAGATATTTTCTACAGTCCGGATGATATCGCCTATCTTAAGAATGGTAATCGTTTGCCTCTTTTCTTTTTCGGCACCTGTGCTGTCGGCCAGTTCGATTACGATCGCAAAAAAAGTATGGCCGAAGAATTACTCCTGCATCCTGATGGGGGATGTCTTGCATCCATTGCCGGCACGCGCTGGAATGCTCACCAGTTTACTTTTGAAATCAACAGAGATTTTTATAATATTCTTTTCTCTCATTCCGCGTCAGGGGAATCGATGACCTTTGGGCAGGCGCTCGTCTCTGCAAAAATCAGAAGCAGGTATCCGGACCATCGGGAACTTTTGACCTTGTTTGGCGACCCGGCGCAGCGACTGGCTACTCCCAAATATACGCTTGATTTTACGCTCTCTCCCGATTCAATTGATCTCACAAAAAATGTTTGGCTGCACGGCAAAGTAAAAAAGGGCAACAAAACATTGTCGGATTTTAATGGTGACATGTTTGTCAAATTATACGACAGCTTTTTAAAACGGAATGCCACAGATTATTCCTATTTGATGCCGGGCCGCGTTCTTTTTGAAGACACTCTTGAAATACAAAATGGCAAAACCGATGCACATTTCTTTTTGCACGGCGATACACTTGCCGGCGGCAAACTCGGACGAATCGTTGCCTATGCGTGGGAAAAACGAGATCAATTTTCAGAATCCACCGGCGATGCTTCGGGACATCTGGATTCGCTATTTATTATTGCCGACACGCTCTCTGCTACAACAAAGCTCGATTCTGTTCCACCCGATGTTGAGATTGAAATAAATAATACACCTGTTTCTCAATTCAGTGAAAATAATATTTATGTCGATCCGTCATTTGTAATGGATTTCTATATAAAAGATGAGGATAGTGGTATTTATGCAAGCCATGGATCCGGTTACGAAATGTCAGTTCAGTTAGACAGCAGCCAAGGATAACTATTGGGATCTGACTTCTGATTTTGTGTTTGATGCCGGTACGAATCATTCCGGTCATGTCAGTTTTGAATTTGAAAATCTTTTGCCCGGCGCTCATCAGATTTTTTTCTCTGCATGGGATAATTCATTGAATCGTGCCAGCGTACCAGTCCGGATTGTGGTGACACCTAAAAATTTACAAATAATCGATCCAATGACATATCCAAATCCGGCACCGGGACATACAGCTTTTACTTTTTCTCTTACCCATGATGCAAAAGTAACCATAAAAATTTATACTGTCGCCGGACGTTTGATTAGAACATTTGACGGTTTTGCAAGCAGAGGATTCAATCGTTTTCCTGAAGAAGACTGGGAATGCACGGATGAGGATGGTGACTTTTTAGCGAACGGTTTATATCTATACAAAATAATAGCTCAATGCAACCCATCGCAGTTCGAGATAGAAAGCGAAAAGCAACGATCCGAGCGTATTGGACGCATGATCGTAATGAGATGAAAACTTCTTCGCCCAACAACAGTTAAACACAGAAACTTTTTTGAAAGGAGGTGATGAAATTACTGAAAATAAAGTCGTCAATAAAATTAAACTGCAAGGAGGTGATGTCCGGAAGAAAAAAACCTTTCCCATTTTAATAAGCCGAGATTTCAAACGAAATAACTTTAACTAGGAGTTTCCCATGAAAAAGTATTTTTTTATTACCTTGGTTACAATTGCTTTATTAGCACTCACGACCACGTTAGTTTTGGCAGGTGTAACTGAAATCAAGTTGTATAGCAATGAAAATCCTTTACGTTATTATGGCGGGTATGATCCAGTTGGTCCAAATCATGCCGCTAATTACCTGGGTCAAAAGAAAGCCAATCCCCACGTTAACAGCATTCTTATTCGTATCGGAATGAACGACGACGTTGATAACAGCACAACACCGCCTGACAGCAACCAGCTTTGGATTTCCTCCGAAGCTGCTGCAATGGGACCTTATGGTATCAAATACCATTTTGTCACTATGCCGGATCCACGAACCTGGTGGGATATTCGCAGGGATGACACGCCCGGTTATACCGATTACCTGGATGTCTCCTCCACTGAAAGAGTGACTTTCTGGATAAAAGGCGAAGCAGGCTGCCAATATCCTTTTTGGCTGCGTATCAGAAGCCAGAATTCTCCGACCGATGGCAAAGACGTCGAAGGTGCTTATGTGTGCATTGATGGAGAAACAATCGTAAGAACAGATGCCTTCGGCTATCATTATGCAGCTTCTGATGTCCCCTGGAACGGCGAATGGCAATTCGTTTCCATTCCCTGGACTTTTCTTAAGCTCGGTGCAGACCAGCTTTCAGAACTACAGGATGTTATTCCTTATAGCTGGGCAGGACTTCGCGGCGGTGAACACCATGTCGGCGGCCCCGAATTCGACCTCCATACAATCAGAGCCTTTACATTGGACACAAAAGAAGGTGGCAATGCCGACCAGGGAAACTATTCATGGCCGAGCAATGGCGATCCGGTAGGTACTTCCGATTACATGCTGGATGAGGTTACATTTACTTTGAACGAAGGAAGTGGTGTTACAGACGTTGACGGCAATTCGAACATTATGCCACTGACCTATGATCTTGGCAACAACTACCCGAACCCATTTAACCCGACCACGGCAATTTCTTACTCGGTTCCGGTCTCCAATAATGTGAATATCCAAATCTTTAATGAACTGGGACAAAAGGTAAAAACGTTGGTTGATCGCTATGTAAGTCCGGGTATGTACAAAGCTGTTTGGGACGGAACGAATGACAAAGGCGCGGTTGTTCCAAGCGGAATTTATTTCTACAAAATGACATCCAGTCATTTTACCAAAATTAAAAAGATGATCTTGAGCAAATAACGGCAAAAAGATATTCGAAGACCAGTTTAAAACCCCGGATGTCTCGCGATGCAAGACTCCGGGTGTCTGGGACGCGACAGTCCCTCGAGGTCTCGATAATCTGAAACAGCTTTATACAGTCAAGGGGCAGAAGTACTTTTTCTGCCCCTTTTTTAATTGAAAATCAAACCGGATTGACAATATCAATAAATTCCACATCTATGTTGAATTTTTCCCCGAGATGTTTCCCAAGCGCCCGTATCCCCAACCGTTCGGTTGCGTAATGCCCAGCGGCAATGAAATGAATGTGTCCTTCTTTGGCGAGATGCATGATGGGTTCGGAGACTTCTCCGGTGATGTAAGCATCCAAACCTTCATCTATAGCAAGGCTAATTTCCCTTTCCGCTGCTCCGGAGCAGAGGCCAATATGTTCTATTTCTTCGGGGCCAAAAGCAAAGATAAGTGGTTCAAAATGAAAAACCAAGCGTATTTTTCCCCTCAGCTCTTTTATTGTAATTGGAGACATGTCGCCTTTCACCCCCACTTCGCCGAATTCTTCTACGTTCTCCAACCCCAGCTTTTGGGCTGCCAAAGCATTATTTCCCAATTCGGGGTGCTTATCTAAAGATAAATGATAGGCAAGCAGTGTGATGTCATTTTCCAGTAACGTTTTCACGCGCTTTTTGAATCCGCCTTTCAGCACATGGTTTTCCCTATCCCACAAAACACCGTGATGAACAATGACCATGTCGGCCCCGGCCTTTGCGGCCTGCTCAAAAAGCTGCACGCTGGCCGAGACGCCGGTTACAATTTTCTGCACATTTTCTTTTCCTTCCACCTGCAACCCCTGGGGGCCATAATCCTTAAAGTCGCGGATGCAGAGATAATTGTCCAGATAGGATATGATTTCATCTCGATGAGGCATTGTAGTTTTTCCCTAGTTTTAGAAACTATACAATGATATCGTATAATTTCGATTTTACGAATTTAAAATGAAACGATTCAGTGGTGCATTTTCACTCAAACTGCTCAAAAAATTCCTGCACGCGTTTTTCTTCCTCAGGAGGACGCTTGGTAATTTGTCCTTCGCCGATGAATACCAAAAAGCTTACCAATAATTCCATGCCCGTGTACAGGGGAAATGATGTGGCGAATCCTGTCAGCGGCGTCCATGCAAATCTGAAAAAGATAAATGTGAGCATACCGAACAGCCAGGATAACAGTGCTCCCCGCCAGGTTGGTTTTTTATAGATCATGCCGAGCAACAAGGGCAGCGAGATCGGCCCCAAAATCGCGGCGAACCACTGGATCATGGCATTGAATGCCCCATGCATTTGGATCGTAAGCAACGCTGCGGCAATAGTGAGCCCGCCTAAAACAACAGTAGCCAACATGCCCACGCGAAGTAAAAGCTGGTCGCCGGCGTTTTTATTAAAAGTTCGCTGATAAATATCTTTGGCGAAAACAGCGGCAAGTGCATTGAGATCGGAATCGATCATTGACATGGTGGCGGCGAACATGGAGGCGATGAATAAACCAAGCAGTCCGGGGGAAATAGACGGTAATATTTTTTCTGCAACGAGCACATAAGCATGTTCGGGATTTTCAATATTGCCGACAAGCGTGTGCGCCGCCCACATGGGGATGAAAACAGCCAGCGGATAAACCAGGTAAAGTGCGCCGGAGAGCAGTGCGGCTTTGCGCGCTTGTTTTGGTTTGCCGATGCTGTAGAACCGCTGCGCCAGGCCCCACGAGCCGCCATTATAGCTTAAAAGAGTGACGAAAAAATAGACAAAAACAAAAATCGGTGTGATTTCCGGGCTAAATGGTTTGCGCTGCCAGGCCGGCATTTGTGCTAAAAGTCCACCGAACCCTCCGACTGCTTTTAATACCAATGGAACCAGAAACAGCGTAATTGCAAACTGTACGAAAAACTGCGCAAAGTCTGTGAGCATGGTTGCCCAAAGACCGCCGAAAAAAAGATAAGCGATGGTGACAATGCCGCATGCAACGATCACCTCTTGCAACGGCCAGCCGGTTGCGACATGGACGATGATAGCCAAAGAATAAAGCTTTACACCTTCGTCAATAAATTTGATACCGATGCCGCTCCAAGCGAAAAACTGGCGGGTGAGATTGTTGTAACGCTGTTCGAGAAATTGGATGGGGGTGAGTATTTTCATTTTCGCCCACCGCGGCGCCCACACATAAGCACCGATCATCATGGATATAAAAATGGGCGGCCCGTAAAACACATAAGCTGAAAGGCCGCTGCCATAAGCTATGGTGCCCATGCCGACAAAAACAAAGGCACTGTAACCCGACATGTGATGAGAAATAGCGGCAATCCACCACGGCACCTTTTTCCCGCCGGCAAAATAATCATCGGCATTTTTGACTTTAAGCTTGGCGATATAGCCCAAAAAAGCAACGAGCACGCCATAAATTAAAACAACAAGATAATCAATCGATGTCAGCATTTCACCTTCCGGGTTTTATGGCATACAAAACAATTGCCGGTGTTTGGAATTTTGATTTTAGCTTTCAGTTTAGTACAACCTTTTCCCCGCTTTTCGATGATTCGTAGATTGCCAGGATCAATTGCAAAGACCTTCTCGCCTCGGCGCCATTGACGATGGGTTCACGTTTTTCGCGGATGGCAGATACAATATCTTCAAATTCACGCACAAACGGCGTTACGTCTATGGACATGGGGTCGGCGGCTCCGGCGGCTTCTACCTGCCCGGCTTTGAAAGGTTCTTCACCCTGAACGTGAAGGAATGCCAGTTTCTCACCTTCAATGCAAATTGTGCCTTTGGTACCGTGAATTTCCAGGCGCGCCGGCAGCCCGGGATAAATGGCCGTGGAAGCCTGGATGATGCCGAAAGCGCCGCTGACAAATTCGACCATGGCCACACCAATGTCTTCGACCTGAATTTCCGGGTGAGCGACGTTTTTTGTCTTTGCATAAACACTTTTGACCGGCCCCATCACGGAAAGCAGCATGTCGATAAAATGAATGCCCTGGTTAATGAAAGGTCCGCCGCCGTCCAATTCAAAAGTCCCGCGCCAGGCGCCGCTGGCATAATATTCTTTCGAGCGAAACCATTTAATATATGCATCGCCTTCGATGAGATCACCCATTTTGCCGTCGCGGACATATTGATATAGTTTTTGTACCGGCTCCATAAAGCGGTATTGACTGACAACGCCGAGAGTGACGTTCGCTTGCCGACAGGCGTTGATCAGCGCATCCGCTTTTTCCAGCGTGACATCGATGGGTTTCTCAACCATAATGTGTTTGCCTGCCTTTGCACCGGCAATGCCCAGTTCCGCATGTGCTCCGGAAGGAACGACAATATCGAGGATATCAATTTCAGGGTTATTGAGAATTGCGTCAAAATTTTGTGCACATTCCAGTCCGAATTTCTGCGCAAATTCGCGGCATTTTTCCTCAGGCGTGCTAAAAACAACACGGACCTGCGCGTCGTCGATTTGTTTCCACGCATTGATATGATGCGGCGCGACAGCCCCGCTACCAATAAGAGCAATATTCAATTTTTCCGGCATCTTTTCTCCCGATTCATTTCGTTTTTAAAATTGATTATGATGAAGAATATCATCCAGTTGTCGCTTCGGCACATGAAGCACGCCGGATTCATCTTTATAGTATTCGATCGAATCACGCATCGGCTCGGAGACCGGCTGTTCGTTGGGGTATCCCATGGCAATGACGGAATCTATTCGATAATTTTGAGGAATTTTTAAAATTCTGCTTACAGCTTTTGCATTTACGGATGCAATCCAGCAGCTCCCGATACCCTCCGAAAGCGCTGCGAGAATCATGTTCTCCCCTGCGGCGCCGACATCATGTCCGGCCCAGTTGCCGGCAATATCGATGTTCACGAGGATGACAATGAATGCTGTTGGTTCCTGGCCTTTCGGCGGCCTCCCCTCATCGTTGGGCAAGTACCCGGCCCATCGTGTATTGACAAAAATCTGCGGCAACAGGTCCTCGTCATCCACCATGATAAACTCCAGCGGCTGGAGATTAGATGCTGACGGTGCTATTCTCCCCGTATCCACAATGGCGGTGAGAAGATCGACAGGTATTTTCTCCTGTCGGAATCGGCGGATTGTGCGCCGTTTCCAGATGAGTTCAAAAACAGTCATATTTTTCCTCCGGTAAGCAGGAAACCCAAAAATAATTACTTAATTTTCAAATCTGAATAATTTAAAGAGTTGCGGCTAAAATCCAAGCGAAAATATTTTTCTTTTTTGTAATAAAAAATCATTATATATTCTTTGAGAAAACGGAAAACGAAGGACGGAACGTAGAGAACAGATTTAAAACCCCTTTTTTCTTTCATTATTCGTTTTTCATTTTTCATTGAATTTAGCCTGGAGCCTTTGATGAAACGAAAACTATCGTTCCACGCGGCATTTGTCGCTGCTGCGTTGCTTACCTTGATTTCCTGTTCCCAAAATTCACAAACACTTTTCGATGCGGAGCAAATTGTGGTCGACGCAGGCCCATTTTCTTCACCCGCTGAGGCCGCTGTCGGCGAACACTCGATCGACTGGAGCGGTGATGATTTTGCGGCAATGAATGCGTGCACCGAAAGTTTTGCAGCCCTGGAACTGAGAAATTTTTTAATTAAAGCGGCTCAACTAAGCGGCAAAGAAAAAGGGCGGTTTGAAATCGTTCAACTCGCGGCAAACTTGCCGGAGAAGGGAATTGTTCTTGCCGATTTATCGCAGCCGAACAAAGAAATTGCGTCTCTCATCAAAAAGAAAAAACTAAAACAAAAACTGCAACGGGCCGAAAGCTTCGCTATCGTTCCGCAAAAGCAACGCCTCTTCATCATCGGCCATGATCGCGTGGGTACCTTGTACGGTGTTTATCATTTTCTTGAAACGCTGGGCGTGCGCTGGTACGATCCGGAAGCCAAAGGAACGATTATTCCCCCAAATGCAGTGCTGCGCTTTCCAGCCAAAACGATTATTGAAAAGCCCGGCTATTTTACCCGCGGTTTTTGGGCGTGGGAAGATCGCGGCAATAAGGATTTTTACCTGTGGATGGCGCGCAACCGAATGAATTTCTGGACTATTGCCGAACCGGATCGCGCTTTTCTTAAAAAGATAGGAATTCAACTCACGGTCGGAGGACATCTCCATTTCGATCGTTTTCTGAATCCGGACAGTACATTTCC
>JAADGR010000301.1 GCA_013152225.1 Calditrichota bacterium | reverse complement strand
AAAATAGCCGTTCGCCGGTTCGTCCTCATAAAATCAGAGATAAAATCTCGTTCCCAAGCTGTAATTTGAGAACGAGATTCTCCTGCAAAAAAATGAGATTTCAGGCTCCAACCATCAGGAACAACCGCTTGTATCACCACAGTTCATACATTTATAGCACGAACCGTTCCTCACCATAATGCTGCCGCAGGATGGGCAGGGAGGAGCATCTGCCTGTCTGAGGAACACGGCGTTTTCCTGGGCGGTTGTTTCCAGTTGTTTGCTCAAATTGGCTTTTTCAAACTCGGTCATATCGGATGTGCCTACATTATCCTGCGGTACCTCTTCTTCTTTGAGATACTTTTGACCAAGCCATCTGAAAATGTAATCGCTGATCGATTTGGCAATACGGATTTTCGGGTTGTTTGTGAAACCATACGGCTCGAATCGCGTGTGGCTGAATTTGTTCACATACGTTTTCAGCGGAACACCGGATTGCAAACCGATTGATATTGACGTGGCAAAACTATCCATCAGGCCGGAGACCACGGAGCCTTCCTTGGCCATGCGCACGAAAATTTCGCCGGGACTACCGTCATCGTATTCTCCCACGGTAATGTAGCCTTCATGACCTGCGATTGAAAATTTGTGCGTAAGCGCGCGCCTTTCATCCGGCAATCTGCGGCGGTGCATTTTATTTTCGTTTTCTGCCGGGGCTTCATCTGATTCACCCGTGCTGAGCGGCTGCGTTCGTTTGGAACCATCACGATAAATAGCGATTGATTTCAAACCCAGTTTCCACGCCTGCATGTAAACATTGGCAATCTCTTCCGGCGTCGAATCGTGCGGCATATTTACTGTTTTAGAAATCGCACCGGACAGGAAAGGCTGTACGGCTGCCATCATCTTAACGTGGCCCATGTGATGAATAGAGCGTGAGCCGTTGAGGGGCTTGAATGCACAATCAAAAACTTTCAAGTCCTGATCATTAATATAAGGCGCGCCCTCAATTGTGTCGTTTTCTTCTACATAGCTTAAAATTTCTGAAACCTGCTCGTCAGAGTAACCGAGTCGTTGCAGCGCCGTGCCAATCGTATTATTGGCTAATTTGACAAATCCACCGCCGACCATTTTTTTATATTTGACCAGCGCAATATCCGGTTCAACGCCGGTCGTGTCGCAATCCATCATAAAACCGATTGTGCCGGTGGGTGCCAGAACAGTTACCTGCGCATTGCGATATCCGAATTTTTGTCCCATATCGATGGCGTCGTTCCAAACGGCAGCGGTTTCCTCCAGCAGCTTTTCAGAAACATATTGTTTGTCAATGTCCTCCACAGCCGCGGCGTGTTTGTTCATCACATTAAGCATCGGCTGCCGATTTTTGTCAAACTCTTCAAAAGTTCCAACCGAGCTGGCGAGCACGGCCGAAGACAAATACGCCTGTCCTGTCATTAATGCTGTGATTGTGCCTGCTATTGCCCGTCCTGCATCGCTGTCATAGGGTAATCCTATAAACATAAGCAAAGCGCCCAGGTTGGCATAGCCAAGACCGAGAGTTCTGAAGAGATGGCTGTTTTGCGTTACCTTTTCCGTCGGGTAACTTGAATTGTCAACAATGATCTCCTGCGAAACGATGAGAATATGAACGGCTCGACGAAAGGCCTCGATATCAAATTCGCCATTTTCTTTTACAAATTTAATCAGATTTAACGACGCAAGATTGCATGCCGTATTGTCGATGAACATGTATTCGCTGCATGGATTTGAAGCATTGATGGGTGCCGAGTTCGGGCAAGTGTGCCAGGAATTTATCGTCGTGTCAAACTGGATACCCGGGTCACCGCAGACATGAGCCGCTTCGCTCATCATTTTCATCAGGTCTCTGGCTTTGTAGGTAGCAATCACTTCGCCGGTCGTTACTGCTTTTGTGTACCAATTTCGATTTTCTTCCACGGCTTGCATAAACTGGTCGACTGCGCGCACGCTGTTATTCGAGTTTTGAAAGAAAACCGAATTGTACGCTTCGCCGCCGAAAGAACCGTCATAACCTTTGTCGATTAAAGCCCAGGCTTTTCTTTCTTCATTCACCTTGCAATTGATAAATTCTTCAATGTCCGGATGTTCAGCATTAAGGATCACCATTTTTGCAGCGCGCCTGGTTTTTCCACCTGATTTGATAACGCCGGCGAAAGCATCGTATCCGCGCATAAAAGAGACAGGCCCCGAGGCCGAACCGCCGGTTGAGAGATTTTCTTTGGATGAACGCAGAGGCGAAAGGTTTGTGCCCGTACCTGAACCCCACTTGAAGAGCAGGCCTTCCGTTTTGGCCAAGTCAAGAATGGATTCCATTGTGTCTTCGATTGAATTGATAAAACAGGCTGAACATTGCGGTTTGTCCTCAACGCCCATGTTGAACCAAACGGGGCTATTAAAGGCTGCTTTTTGATTGACCAGCAGGTGCGCGAGTTCCGCTTCAAAAGTTTCCGCATCCTGATCCGAATCGAAATAACCGTCTTTTCTTCCCCATACTGCGATTGTTTTGGTAACACGGTCGATCAGTTGTTTTATGCTTTTTTCTTCCACCTTTGAATTTTTATATGTATGAAAATATTTTGAAACGACGATATTGACCGCTGTTTGAGACCAGGATTTCGGCACTTCTACGTCATCGCGTTCAAATATAACCTCGCCTTTATCATTAGTAATAGATGCGCTGCGAGTTTCCCATTCCAGCTCGTCATAAGGGTGTATGCCTTCTTTGGTAAAAAATCTCGGGATTTTCAAACCATCTGAATATGTATTTGATGATGGCCTTGTGGTCCCCACGGAGGTAGCAATACTCTCTTCACCAAAATTGAGCTCAATTTCTTCTTCAGTCTTCTTCATCACGTTTCCTCATCATTTTACGTTAATACCCAAGAAATTGTATTTTGGAACAATTTCTACCCAATTATTGTTGTTGAGAAAGATATTTGTCGATAGAACAAATTTGGTGAAAATTAAGGAGGCATACTTCAATTCGGAAAGCATTACTGGCAAACCCTGAGACTTGGGGTACTCCTATCAACAAAACTTTCCCCCTCTCCCGGAGGAAAATGCGCCTTAAAAACGCGCAAAAAATATATTAATCAAATGATTAAATGTCAAGAGAAAAATCAATATTTTGTGTTTTTTTTTGTTCAGACGTCAATTTGTAGTGTAACAGGAGTAATTCGGCAAATACTCCTTTGCAAGAATTTTAATATGCCATGTATGAAGTGCTATCTATTTAATCTTACCGGAAAATATTCTTGACTTGGTTTTGTAATATGGTTATATTGACATGTTTCGTGTGTTAATAAAGATTGCAGTCTAAAAGTATGAAGGCATGATGTCTCTGTTTACAATAGTTTTTTTACAATAAGGAGGTAGCCCTGAAAGTAATCTTTTGGGGCTGTTTTGTATTAGTCAAAGGTAAAGGTTTTGCCAGAAAACAATAATATCCGCGCCGGAAACGTTGATCTCAAATTCATGAAAAGGGCGCTTAAATTAGCAGAGGGTGGTAGAGGATACGTTAGTCCGAATCCATTGGTCGGTGCTGTTTTGGTGAAAGACGGAAAGATCGTCGGAGAGGGCTATCATCAACGATATGGCGAAGCTCATGCAGAAGTTAATGCGATCCAGGCAGCCGGCGACGAATCACTGGGTTCAACGCTTTATGTGACGCTTGAGCCTTGTGCCCATGAAGGAAAGACCGGACCGTGTACGGTTAAAATCTATGAAGCAGGCATTTCTCGTGTCGTCATAGGAATGCAGGATCCGAATCCGATCGTTAATGGAAAAGGGATTAATTTCCTTAAATCAAAAGGGATTGCCGTTGATGTCAATGTGATGGAAGAAAAATGTCGGGAATTGAATGCAGGATATATCAAATACATCACGAAAAATATCCCATTTATCACGCTAAAAATCGCTCAAACGCTGGACGGCAGGATCGCAACCAGCACCGGTCATTCCAAGTGGATTACTTCTGAAGAAACCCGCATCATGGCACATCGCTTGCGTGCTAAACACGATGCAATCCTTGCCGGCATTAATACCATCATTACCGATGATCCTCATCTCACAGTGCGTTACATCAAAGCGGTTTCCCCCAAGCGGGTCATTCTGGACAGTAAATTGCGTGTTCCCCTGGATGCCAATATTCTATCAGAAGAATTGGCACACGGAACAATTATTGTGACCACCACAGATTCTTCAAAAGAAAAGATTGCCCGCATTAAAGAGAGAGGTGCTTTGGTGCTGGTGTTCGATGCCGATGAACGTGGATGGGCGCCGTTGCAAAAATTGTGGAAAGCGTTGGCCGAAATCGGCATTATTTCTGTCATCGTGGAAGGAGGGAGCACAGTGCAAACAGAGTGCCTGAAAGATGGCGATGCCGACCGGCTTGTTCTCTTTATCGCTCCCAAGGTTCTCGGAAGTGGTATCGATGCAATCGGCGATTTGGGTATCAGAAATATCAATTCTGCGATTGCTTTGCACGATTTTTCTATTCGCCGCCTAAATACGGATCTGATGATAACCGGCAGTTTTAAATTTGATTCGATTGTGGGGTAACCTTTATGTTTACCGGTCTTGTTGAGGAAGTCGGATCAATAGAGTCTGTTGAAAAACGAGGGGACGGGGCCCGCTTTCAAATACACGCCAAGCTGATATTAAATGACATAAAAATCGGTGACAGCATTGCTGTGAACGGTGTATGCCTCACCGTGGTGGAACAAGTTTCACAAGGATTTACCGTTGATGCGGTTGAGGAAACTCTTGATCGTTCAACTTTGGGCCGCTTAAAATTTCATTCTCGTGTTAATCTGGAAAGAGCATTGCAGGCTGAAAGTCGCATGGGCGGACATTTTGTTCAGGGTCATGTTGATGGTATGGGGGATGTCATTTCGATTGAACCCAAAAAGCCGGGATACTGGCTTAAAATTCGCGTTGATGATGAGCTGGCGAAATATTTTGTTGAGAAAGGATCTATTGCGATTGATGGCGTGAGTCTGACAATTGCCCGGGCAGAAGGACAAGACGTTTCCATTGCTTTGATCCCTCATACCTGGGAAGTTACGACTATCCGTGAACTCGAAAAAGGAGACCGTGTCAATATTGAAGTTGATATCCTCGGAAAATATGTTTATAAATACCTTCACCCTGATGAAAAGCAGGGTGGTGTAACTCTGGAAAAGCTTTCAGAGTATGGATTTATCTGATGAATAAAATAAAAGTTGGGATTTTTTGAAAACTGTGGAAAATTTAAAAAAAATAGATGAAGCGATTGAAAAACTTCGTCAGGGCAAAATGATTATTGTTGTTGATGACGAAGACCGCGAAAACGAGGGCGATTTTATCATGCTGGCCGATAAAGTCACACCCGAAGATATAAATTTTATGGCGAAACATGGCCGTGGATTGATTTGCGTTCCCATGACCGGGCAGCGTTTGGAGGAGCTTTCCATTAATCTGATGGTTATGAGAAATACCGCGCTTTTGGGAACCGCCTTTACCGTGTCGGTCGATTGCAGGCATGACGTTACAACCGGCATTTCAGCAGCGGACAGGGCAAAAACAATTCGCACCCTGGTCGATCCTGATGCCCGTGCAACGGATTTTGCTGTTCCCGGACACGTCTTTCCTTTGGCTGCTGCTGCCGGCGGCGTTTTAAGCCGGGCAGGCCATACCGAGGCTGTTGTTGATCTGGCAAAGCTGGCAGACAGCTATCCCGCCGGGGTTTTGTGCGAGATTATGTCGGAAGACGGATCAATGGCAAGAATGCCTGAATTGAAGAAAATTGCAAAAAAGTTCGATATGCCGATTATCAGTGTTCGCGATCTCATTGAATATCGTCGCCGCAAAGAAGTCCTGGTCAAATTGGTCGCGGTTGCGGATTTGCCGACAAAATTTGGTCATTTCAAATTGCATTTGTTTAACAGCAAGGTCGACGAACATCATCATGTTGCTCTTGTTAAAGGAGATGTAACCACCGAAGAACCGGTTCTTGTTCGCGTTCATTCCCAATGCCTGACCGGAGATATATTCGGTTCTCTTCGATGCGATTGTGGCGAACAATTGGCTGTCGCTCTTCAGGCTATTGAAAAAGAGGGTCGCGGTGTTCTTTTGTACATGAGACAGGAGGGGCGAGGCATTGGCCTGGCAAATAAAATATTGGCTTATGCACTGCAGGATGCGGGTCGGGATACTGTGGAAGCGAATGAAGATCTGGGATATAAAGCAGACCTGCGCGATTATGGAATCGGGGCACAAATTTTATCAGAATTGGGTGTAAAAAAACTTCGACTTTTTACCAATAATCTCAAAAAGATCATTGGCCTGGAAGGATATGGATTGCAGGTTGTTGAAAGGGTTCCGATTGAAATTGAGCCAAATCATGTCAACAGTTTTTACCTTGAAACGAAGCGCGACAAATTGGGACACCTGATTCTGCAGGAAGTAAAAGATGACGACAAAGAAAAGGATGAATAAAACCATGCCAAAAGTATACGAAGG
>JAADGR010000149.1 GCA_013152225.1 Calditrichota bacterium | reverse complement strand
CCTGCGTCGCACTAAACCTCTGATTTCAAAAAACGAACCAAGATCCCGGCTCCGTGTCGTTGATATTCAAGCGTATTTTATACTTGAACTTGAGTTCTCTTGTAAGTATATTTTGCAAAAGTGCAAAACTATGGACATTCACGACAATATTTACAAAAAAGTAACGCCCGATTCACCCTTGCTTTACGAACTGTGGGAGCCGCAAGGGATTGCCGTTGTGATCGGTTATTCGCAGCGGGCCGCAGTCGAAGCAAATCTGCAAGCCTGCCGCGCGGATGGTGTGCCCGTCATCAGACGTAGAGGCGGGGGCGGCGCTGTTGTCCTCCTGCCCGGCGTGCTCTGTTTTACTACAGCTTTTATGAGCCGGGCGAGTGAATCACCCTATTATTTTTTCAAAAAGATCAATCAGCTTTTAATCGAAATTTTACAGGATCGGCTCGGTGTGCGGGAATTGAGCTATCGCGGTATCAGCGACATTGCGATTGGCGGGCACAAAGTCCTTGGCTGTTCCATCTTCAAATCGAGAAATACATATTTTTATCAGGGGTCTCTTTTAGTGAATGCCGACTTGCGACGAATCGCGTATTATTTACGTCATCCATCCAAAGAGCCGGATTACCGCAATGGAAGACAACACAATGATTTCATGACCACGTTGGAAAAAAACGGTTGTCATTTTACTGTTGAAAAAGTCAAAAAAGTTTTAGCCGGAGAAATTGCAAGACAACTATGTCAGGTTGTTCTCTGAAAAACTTATGGTCGTGAGGTGAGAAAAAAATACCCGGTCATGACAAATCCCAGTTCAAATAATGCGTAACTCGCGCTTGCCAGACGGTCGTTGTATTGCGCTCTTTCAAAATACCGATCCATCTGTGAAGGAATAGCCGTTTTTTGATAGGCGGCAAATTCTTCATTTCCCCGTGAACGAAAATGAATCGTTGAAAGACCGGCAGCGGCTGCAAAACCAATACTGGCAGCCAAAAGCCGACGACGCTGCGTAATCTTGCTTTTCTTCTTTTCTGCACGAATTTTATTTTCCAGCAGCCATTCTTTTTTCGGAATCAGCCTGAGAACATAAGACAGTTTATCACTCCGGCCCAAATCGAGTGTAAATGAATCGTACCCCTCTTTTTCAACCCTGATTTGACGGTTCTCTTTTTGAAACACGTAAAGCGGCGTGGTTCCTATCAATTTATCATTTTCAAAAATCTCCGCACCATAAGGAATTGAATTAATGAGAACATTCCTGCTAAACTTTGCCGTGAACCTGTACGCTTTTCCCGCAGCAGCAAAAAACGATGTTGTATAGTTGGACTGTGTCCATGAAGGCCAGTAGGGTGACCGGACGACCAATTCATGAGAACCCGTCTCGACGGGCAGCGAATCAAGCGGCGTTTTACCGATTATTTTACCATCCAGATAAACAACCAAACTATCGTATGCTGAAGTGACGTGCAAAACAGACATGGAATCTTTTGCCGCAATCATCGATGCGTTCGCAGATTGAAAAACGAAAGAGGCGAAAAACAGTATACCGATCATTACTATTTTACAATTCATTCGTATCATTTTTCTCCAAAACAATAAAGCCAGTCATTTTCGCTGGCAAAAATTAATTTCCCATTTACAACAACGGGGTTGGTTCGTATTCTTCCTTTTGCTTCATACGACCAAAGCAATTTACCGGTTTTGAGATCGAGCACATACAAATTCTTATCCAACGAACCGACAAAAACTTTGTCCTTCGCAATTAAAGGCGCGGTGCCGATAACGCTCTTTGCCGCGAATGTCCAGAGCAGACCTCCCTCCTGCCGATCCAGGCAGTATACTTTATGGTCGGTTCCTCCGAAAACGACTTGTTCGGCACTTACTGCGGCTGCGTTATAAATCCTGCCGCCGGACACAAACTTCCATTTCTCTTTTCCATCGGCAAGGTTAATGGCATAAAATGAATGATCCGTTGATCCGACATAAACCGTTTCATCCAAAACCACTGCACCGGCAAGGACTGCACCTTCTGTTGAAAACTTCCACACAATATGAGCAGAGCTGTCAACGGCATACACTTTGCCCTCATCGTCGCCGACGACGGTAAAGCCGTTTCCAAATGCCGGCGTCGTATGACTCTGGGCACCCAGTTTCACTTTCCAGCGTTCGCTTCCATCGACCAGAGAGCGGGAGCAAAGCTGCCCGCTGAAATCGACATAATAAACATTATCGCCCGCGACCATTGGTTCCGCAAATACACCACTGCCTTTTACTTTCCACAAAGAATGGCCGTTTATCAGATCATACAGTTGAAAAGTCGGCTGACTGATGCGCCGGACGATGAGAATAAAATTTTTATAAGCGATACATGTTGCCGTAAAATTTCCGCGAATTTTTATGCGTCCCACTTTTTTGCCGTTGTCAATCTTAACACCTTCGATTTTTCCGTCAAGTGTTCCATAGACAATCAGATCGTGCGTTACCAAGAGACTCGGTCCGAGGGCGGAAGAAGCGCGATGACGCCATTTCAATTCCAGGGGAAGCGATAAATTTTCCGGCGTGAAATTGCTGTGTCCGGCATTGCCGCCGGTTTGCGGCCATTCCAATTCTTTGTGGGCTTCAGGCTGACGCAAAACCAATTTGCTGCAGGCAATCGTTGTAATAAGGAGCAATAAAATAAGGAAAGCATATTTTTTCATGTGCACTAAAAATCCCAGCCAAAGAAAAATTGCGTGAACCATTTATTTTCGACTTGATAATCCTTAAAGTTGAAAAAGTGCTGCTGCGGGTCGTTAATCATAAATTTTCGTCCGACATCGAAGCGCAGCACCAGCATTCCCCCGAAACGAAAACGAATGCCAAATCCTGTACTCCCCAACAATTGTGTCAGTTGATTATCCCAGGCATTACCGATATCGGTAAAAAGAGCGCCGCGAATAGAACTGATTCCCAGACCGCCAAAAGGAAAGTTGATGATAAAACGATCGATAAAGGGAAAGCGCAACTCATTGCTTAGCAGCGCCAGCTTTGTCCCCCACAAGCGCCAAAATCTGTAACCGCGCAAATCCCAACTCCCGCCCATAAAAAACGGTGTCGATTCCTTGCCGTAATTCATTTGCAGCCACAATCGCACGGCGTGGGATACAGAAGTGCTCAACCGGAAGTAGCGCCGGTAATCAATAATGGTGGTGATGAAATTAACATTCGAGTGAGCAACATCCATCGTGTTCCCAAGCGTAATATTGATCCTCTCGCCGTCAATCGGCCCCGTGGGGCCCCAAAGCGAATTATCTTTTATGTAAGAAACAAAATTTGAAACCAACAGCGCTTTGCGCTCATAGTTGCGAAAAAACCATTGTTTATCAGAATTACGAACATTCAAACTGGCCTCAATGCGCTTGAATTTTGAAAGCGGATAGCTCAAAGCGCCGAATCCGCCATAGCGTCTTTCCCAAAACCAATAATCGTAAAGGTTATAAAACCGGCCGGCAAAATGATAGATGCCGATGGCAAAGTTGGTTCGCCTGGATAGATTGACGCGCGAAACGGCAAAGTTAAAGCTGCTGAGGAATTCATCCCGCGTGCGCGCGGTATTATAAAGCAGGAAAAAATACTGATAATTACCCAGCATATCCGAAATCGCAAGCTGCATACCTCCGGAGGTACCGAATATCGGATCCTGGGTGATTTGACTTTGGGCAACATCGAGGTTGTATTTGGGTTTATACTTTATCCCACTCTGACCGCTCTTACCGGTTAAGTGATTAAAACTCCACTTTTCCATATTTGCGGCAATTGAATCATGTGCGATGACGGTTGATTTTTCGAATAATTTGTCAACGTCTTCAAGTATATGCAACTGGAAGGAAAGTTTTTCAAATGCAGTAAAAATCAAATCACCTTTTTCCGTCCATTCCGGATCGAACGCCCCGGTTGTGAAAAACGTAACCTGTTTCAGATGGTACTTGTCTTTTAGCGCAGAGACGCAATCATATCCTTCTTGTCCCGGAGCTTCGCTCATGTCAACGGACGACGCGTTATCAATGTCGGCAATGAGGTTTTTCTTGCCATTGATTTTAATCATCCAGATATTCGGCGTGCCGCTTCGATCGGAAACAAACGCAAGGTATCGACCATCCGGCGCCCAGGACGGCATGGTGTCATTGAATTTACCGTGCGTTACATAATTGATCAATCCGCTGTTCAGATCGTATACAAACAGACTGTGAAAACCTTCCTTACCTGCTTCTCCCCTGTCTGAACTAAACGCGATGGAATTCCCGTCCGGTGACCATACCGGATCACGATCATCGTAATAATCGTTTGTCAGACGAGTCAGGCTTTTGCGAGATCGGTCGTAAACATATAGATCGTTTTTGCCGCTAAAAGCAAGACCTGAAAAAACAATTCTGTTACCATCCGGTGACCAGGACGGGGAAAAAAGAGAAACCAGGTTTTTAAAATCATGCTTTCCGGTTATTTCCCCTTTTTCAATATCGTAAATATACAATTGATCCAGTTCACCGCTGCGGGAAATAAATGCCAGTTCCCCGCCTTTATTCACATCAATGTTGCTGCTCAGCAGGTGAAACGATTCAAAATCCGCGGTTCGTTCTCCGGCAACAAGAACCTTCGCCTTGACCTTTTTATCTGTTTTTTCGAGCGGCTGGATATAAATATTGGAATATCCCGTCCGGTTAGAAATAAAGACAACCTGTTCAACGCCGTTCTTTTCGTAATATGCAGGTTTTATATTCACGCCCTTTTTAGTAATTGCGCGCGTAGTCATAAAAACAGAATCATTCTCCTTTAAGAGCGGATATTTTTTCTTTTTCAGTGCATAGCCCCATTCCTTGTCCAATTCTTTGTAATCGCGTCCTATGGTAACTTTCATCACTTCGGAGAACCGCCGTGACATCCAGACATTTTGTATCAACTCCAGCAACTTTCCGTCGCCATAAGTCTCGGAAATATATTTAAGTAAAGCCTGACCTTCCTTATACATCAGGAACGAACCGGATATCTGGTAAAGCTTGCTTGGCAAAAAAATGTAATTATTGAGCACAGCATCGCGCAGGAACATCTCCGCCTGAGAATCCCAGCCCTGTGACCAAAACTCGGCGATTCCTTCGGTAAACCACAGTGGCAGGCCGGGATGATTTTGCTGGCGATGATCTTTGAGTGTGCGATTGACAAGGCTGTGGGTAAATACGTGCACCAGCTCGTGCTGGAGCACATGTTTAAACTGTGAGATAGACCCATTGGCCGGCACAACAACCCGGCCTTTTAAAAATTCAAAAAACCCTCCGACTCCTTCCGGGACCATATAAGGAATGGTGTTGGTTTCCTGAAAGTGAGCATGGGTGGCGTAAAAAATAAGAGGAACGCGGCGGGTGATGTTTTGATTGAATTTTTCTTCCAGGAGAAGATAAACTTTTTCAGCGTGAGCGGCACCGATCTCTGCCAGTTCGCGCATTTCCGGGTAATAATAAATATCAAAATGTTCCGTCTGCAGAATGTGCCAATCGAAACGGTTGTATTGAATCTTGTTTCTGCCGAAATAATATTGCGCGTGAACGCTGCCGGATGCGGTCACAAAGAGGAATGTTATGAAGAGTATTTTTATAAATTTGCTCACTGACTTTTCCGTAAAAATAAATAGCTATTTTTTTTGTTGCTTCATCTTTTTATTTCCACAATCTTCAGTAATGAATATAACTTTTCCCTTTAACTTGAATATCGCTAAATTGTTTCTAAATTTCATCATTCAGAGAAGGGAAAAAACCGGTTGCATAATGACCATGTTCGACGCCCGAGTGAAGACAATGTTATTTGTCAAGCCATTCGAATAGAAAGCGATCGTTATAAGATATGTTAAATTTTTCAAGAAACTCGATATATTCTTCCCGAAATGTCCTTTTTCGGTGGTGTTTCTCCTGATTAAGAATATAGTTGTAAACAGCTTCAATTTGTGAATGGGCATAGGAAAAGGCACCATATCCTGCCTGCCAGGAGAATTTACCCATTACCCATTTTTTTTCATTAATGAAATTGCTTGTATTATTCTTAACATCACGAATTAAATCCGAAAGAGCCATTGAAGATTTCAGGCCAATGAAAAGATGGACGTGATCAGAAACGCCATTGACTATGATGGGTTTTTGGCCTTTATTTTTGATGATGCCGGCCATAGGCGTTTCCTTCATTTTGCCCTTCTTGTTGATTTATTGGCGATGTTTCTGCTTATTTCTTGTGATCTTTCACCAGAGATGCGGCATAGAATAATTTTTTATGCCATCCCTTCGGGATTGGATTTCACTCCATTCGTTTTTTTTATAATCATATCAGCCCTTCGGGCTTGAACATAATTTCCAGACCCGAAGCATTTTTTTCATTCATAATTTCCAACCCCGAAGGGGTGGTATTATTAAATCTCCTTCTCATAAAACCGAAACGTTTTATACCTATCCGCATGCAAATCTTCCAGGGCACCGATCATACGATCATTGGTTTCGACAATAATGGAACAGTCGGCCTCGGT
>JAADGR010000172.1 GCA_013152225.1 Calditrichota bacterium | reverse complement strand
GATGATGAGTTGCGGTCATTTAAAGCAAGCGCAAAAATATTATGATTTTGGAAATTACAAGGCAACGCTTCAGGCATGCCGGGTTGCAATTGAAAAAGACACGACCGATGCTGCGGCTTTTATGCTCATGGGACAGTCATTTTATAAATTGGGCGAGTTGGATAGTTCTTTAGCAGCTTTTAACAGATGCTTTGTATTGCAGCCGGGAAATGAGAAATGCAAAGAGATGATTTTTAGAGTGCATAATAACTTTGCTGACAGGTATTTTCAAAAGAAAGAATACAGAAAAGCAAGAGCAGAGTATGAAAACGCGCTTAAATTATTTCCCGGTGAACCTAAAGTTATGGAAAAAATTGGTGATAGTTTTTTTGCTTCAGGACTTCAGGACAAAGCAAAAGAGCAATTTCGATTGGCGCTGGCAGCGGCCGGTGACTCGTTATCTCTCAATAAAAAGATTGCTAAAATTGAAAATTTAAAAAAGGAAGCACAAAATTTATTGCAAAAGGGTCTGAAAAATTTAAAGAAAAAGCGGTACAAAACAGCAATCAAAAATTTTTCCAAGGCGCTTGAAATAAAACCGGATTTTGAGGATGCAAGATATTTTAATTATATCGCAACAGGACACAAATTATATAAAAAGGGAAGCAAAAGTTCTTTGTGGGATGCCATCGAACAATATGGCCTGGCATCGACGCTGCGGCCACAAGCGGGCGCACCTCATTATTTTATGGGCCTGGCTTATAACAAAAAAGATAAAAATGAATTTGAAAATGCCATTCGGGAATTGGAAACAGCAGTTCAGGTAGAGCCAAATGGCAAATATGCGAAACTGGCCAGGAAAAAGTCCGCGGAACTAAAAAAACGGCAAAAACTTTTGCATGATTTTTGGGGAAAAGGCAAATAATTTTGTGCTTGAATCTTTGCTAAATTTTACGTATTATAACTCTGTATTTAGTAGTATGTTAATCCAATTTTTTGGGAGAATGATCGCACTCTTGCGATTTCTTAGCACATGAACCTTCATCATGATAAAATATCAGATGACCTGATTCCCCTTAATCTTTCTCAGGTTGAGGCTTTGGATAGAAATGCAACAGATAGTACTTCTCGTGAGTATTACGAAAGCTGCCAAATCACTTCTGCAATTGTTTACCGAAATAAACTTTCGGGACATGTCGGTAATTTCCTGGAATCCAACAAAGTAGAGATTACTATTCATGGAAATGAAATTACAAGTTCTTGTAGTTGTCAGGAGTCGCGTGAGATTTGTAGACATGCTGTCTCTTTGCTCTATTCATGGGTCAATGATGGAATAGACTTTACCGATATTGAAACTGTATTAGAGGAAATCCGGGAGATGGATAAAGATAGTCTTGTAGACGTCATCTCGAACATTATTCGGATTAATCCTTCGTACATTGATATATTTCTGGCAAAACACAAACCCGAATGGGATGAGATCGATCCCAATCCTGTGTATTGAGTAAGAATGGCTCCCTGCTTTTCTATCTTTTTTGTTGTCCTGCTTCCTGCCAGTAATCATAGAGTCGTTAAATCACTTTTCAGCAAATTTGTGACTTGTTGGTAATGTTTTGAAAGTGGATTATAGATTTTTACGGAAAAAGGAGTTACTACGGAATGACCACGCGCTGCCAACGGATCCCTTTCTTTTCTATCATATTTGTTCTCTTTTTGATGGCTTTTAACCTGTTTGCAAATGGAGAATTTCCTCTTCCTCCGCAACTTGAAGATAATGTCCATTTCTGGATTAAAATATATAGCCAATATTCAAAAAGCGAAGTGGTTATTCATGATGCCGATCATATCAACATTATCTACGAGGTGATTAATCTTGATGATTATTATCCCCGGGATGTGAGTTTGCGTCGAAAGTGGCACAAAGTGGAGCAGGTAAAAAAAGAATACAGAAAGATATTGCAAAATCTTGCAAAGCGGCGCCAGCCCATCGACCCTGATCAACTGGGAGAAAAAGAGCGCCGTGTCTATGATCTCTGGGCTAATGTGGTTGAACAGCAAAAGTTCGCCAAAGCTGTGCGAAATATTCGCGGCCAGAAAGGGCTGCGTGAACAATTTTTATCAGGTCTGGAGCGTTCCGGAAAGTACATGCAGAAAATGAAACAGATTTTTCGACAATACGATTTGCCGGAGGAACTCTGTTTTCTCCCTCATGTTGAATCATCTTTTTATTATAAAGCCTATTCTAAAATGGGAGCTGCCGGTTTGTGGCAGTTTACCCGTTCCACCGGGCGTCTCTACGTTAAGATTAATTATTCACTCGATGAACGTTTCGACCCCATCATTGCCACAGATGCTGCTGCCCGTCTCCTGAGAAATAATTTTTTGCAATTGGGCCATTGGCCCCTGGCGATTACAGCATACAATCATGGACTGGCAGGAATGAAAAAGGCCAGCAAAAGGCTTCACACGACGGATATGGGTGAGATTGTAGAAAAATATCGCAGCCGTTCTTTTGGTTTTGCTTCAAAAAACTTTTATGCTGAATTCCTCGCGGCAAAAGAGATTGCTGAGAATTACCAACGTTATTTTGGCTATGTAAATTTTGAAAAGCCGATTGAATTTAAGGAATTCAAATTACGGCATTATGTTACGTTGAATTCCATGGCAAAAGAGTTTAAAATAGATAAGGAACTTCTTGTTGCTTTGAATCCTGCTTTTCGTCGCCCAATCATTCGTTCACAACGCCGAATTCCCCGCGGATACGGTATTCGTTTACCATCGGACAAAAATTATGATCCGGGTGCGCTATACGCGGAATTGGCGGAAACCGAGAAATTTAATTCTCAAATTCGTGATCGCTATTATAAGGTACAGCGTGGCGATAATTTAAGTGACATTGCCATGCGGTATGGTACGAGCGTCTTGCGCATTATGGAACTGAATGATCTTCCCAGCCCGCATCTCATCCGCGCGGGGCAACTCATTGAAATGCCCGTCGGTAACACAGTTGCCAAAACTGTGAAAAAGAGCAAAGAATCCCCGAAACTTTTGTTGGCAGAGGCAAATGTTGTCGCAAGTCAGAAAAGACCGAGTCTGCCGCTCGCAGAAAGCGGGACAGCATCAGCAACGGTTGATCCTCCGCCTGCACCGCCTTCAACCCCTTTGCTCGCTGTTCTGCCTGAACATGAAACGCCGCAAAATGGTGATTTTGCCAGGAGCTATGGGCCGGAACCGCTGGCAGACTTTTTCCAGGATGAAGAAGCGGAAACAGTGAACGCTGATTCCGCTGCAAGCTGGGGCTTCAAAGTATCCTTTGACGAACCAAAATCCAATTGGATTACAGTACAGCCTGAAGAAACATTGGGACATTTTGCCGAATGGGCCGGCATTTCCGCGCAAACCATTCGCGACTTGAACGGACTTGATTATGGCCATGAAATACATGCGGGGCAGCGCTTGGAGTTAAGTTTTGAGCGCATACCACCCGCCGAGTTCCATCGGAGACGCCTCGAATATCACCGCAGTATTCAGGAGGATTTTTTCTCCAATTATAAAATTTCCGGTACGATAAGATATTCCGTCAAGTCCGGTGACAATGTCTGGATTTTGACGAAACGGACGTTTGATATCCCCTACTGGCTGCTTGGCCGATATAACCCAAATCACGATCTGCTTAAACTTTTCCCCCACGATGAAATTGTCGTCCCTGTTGTTCAACCCAGGAGTGGTAATGACGACGATAACGGGCACGCCGATTAACAGAGGTGTGAATTGTCCGCTTGGTTGAAAAGAATTTATCCTTTTATTTTCACAATTTTATTTGTTAGTGCAAACATTTATGCTCACGGTTTTCCGCAAGTTTTGACCGGCGCTGATGTGCTTGTTGAAAATGGATTTATGGATTTTTCCGGGAAAAAGGTTGGTCTTATCACAAACCAGACTGCTGTTACCCGGAGCGGACAGCACATAGCCGATCTTTTGTTTCAGTCCGAACGGGTTCATCTTGTAGCATTGTTTTCTCCTGAACACGGCATTCGCGGAAAGAGCGAGGCAGGCAAAAGCGTGCAGGAGCGATTTGATCCCGGGACAGGGTTGCCGGTTTTTAGTTTGTACGGAGCGGCAAAAAAGCCAACCCGCAAAATGCTTCAAAATATGGATGTACTGGTGTTTGATCTTCAGGATGTCGGCACGCGGTTTTACACGTTTATCAGCACCATGTCCCTTGCGCTTGAAGCGGCGGCCGAAAACAACATTCCTTTTGTTGTCCTTGATCGGCCAAATCCGATTTCCGGTAATATTGTTGAAGGCCCGGTGCTGGAGGAAACATTGCAATCCTTTGTTGGAATTCACCCCATTGCTTTGCGGCACGGGATGACGATCGGCGAACTTGCCAAAATGTTTGTCGGCGAAGGATGGATAAATGATGCCGCAAGAGCCAGGCTTAAAGTCATTAAAATGAGGAATTGGCAGCGCAGAATGGATTTTGCCGGGACCGGCCTGAAATGGATTAAACCTTCTCCGAACATGACGAATCTGCAAACGGCGTTCCTTTATCCCGGCATCGGACTTTTGGAAGCGACCAATATTTCAGAGGGACGGGGAACCAAATTTCCGTTTCAAAATATTGGCGCACCGTGGATTAATAGCAAACAGTTGAAGCGTCATCTTGATTCTTTATCATTTCAAGGTGTAGCAATCGATACGACTTTATTTGTGCCGGCAGAAATTCCCGGTGTAGCATCTCATCCCAAATACTTTGGGCAGCGCTGCTCCGGATTGGCTCTGACCGTTACTGATTCCCGCCGTTTTTACGCTGTTTCGTTCGGCATCAATTTGATTTGCGCTGTGCGGAATCTTTATCCAAATGATTTGAAAATAAATTACAACTATATGAAAAAACTTGTCGGCTCTGCACGTGTTTGCGAAATGCTCGAAAATGGAACGAGTGCAGAACGAATCATTCAAAGCTGGCAAAGTGGACTGAATCATTTCCTGAAAATTCGAAAAAAATATTTAATATACAACGAGTAATTTCTTCGGAGAGAAAAGCTTTGACAATAAAAAGAACATCATTCGCTGAGAAAAAAACTTTTGACCTTGATTACAAACCCAAAATGAAATATAACATCGAAGCCGTACCGGCGAAAACCGATGATGGCACACTTCTTTACGGCCTGAAGGATATTGTGGATCAAAGTGCGGAATTATTGTGGCTGCCACAGGATTTGTTTTATCTGCTGCAATTCTTTGATGGCCGTCATTCGCGGGCGGATATCAAAGCCGAATATATGCGCAAGTTCGGAGATTTCTTGTTTGACGAAAATTATGTTCAACTTTTGCAGAGCCTTAATGAATACTATTTTTTGAATAACGATCGTTCAAGGATGCGAACGCGAAAAATGACGATTGCTTATCGGCAGCTTCCGCATCGTACACCCACAAGTGCGGGAAGCAGTTATCCTTCCGATCCTGATGCGTTGGCAGATATGTTGGATACTTTGGTTAACCTGGTAACAAAAAAAAGGAATGGTGCAGCGATCAATTTGGATGGCCGCGCCATTAAGGCGATGGTTGTTCCGCATATCGAGATTCGCCTGGGCGGAACAACTTATGCACACGCTTACCGGCTTTTGGCTCACTCTTCGCCGGCAGACCTTTATGTCATATTAGGAATCGGCCACCAAGGCATTCCGAACCTGTTCTCGCTGACATCCCAGGATTTTGAAACGCCGCTTGGCATTGTGCGAACGGACAAAAGCCTGGTAGAAGAAATATCTGTCCGCAGTGATTTTGATTTTTTAAAGAATGAACTTGTTCACAGAGACGAACACAGCATTGAATTTCAGACAATCTTTCTCAAGCATTTCGTCAAATCCGATTTCAAAATTTTACCGGTGTTGTGCTCCTTTTCGCACTCTATCTTTGCCAGGCCCAAAAGTGCTGCTTTTGAAAAATTCAAAGCATTTGTTCGTGTTCTCAAATCCACGCTGTCCCGTTATCCCGGTACTGTTACTATTATCGCCAGTGTTGATTTTTCACACGTCGGTACAAAATATGGAGACCTGCGTCCCCCTTCTCCTCCTTTTCTTGCTCAGGTTGAACGAAGCGATCGTGATGTCATCGACGCTTTAATTCAATTTGATCAGCAACAATTTCAGCAAAGGGTTTTTGCCAGTGACAATCAATACCGGATTTGCGGATATTCGGCATTAACGACTATGCTGGAATTGGTTTCTCCCTCTCATTCCTATTTTCTCGATTACAACAGCGCTGTTATGGATGAGCAACGATCTCGCGTTACATTTGCCAGCCTGATTTTTACTTGATGTACTTTAGCATAGGAAAGCGCTGCATTCTGCAATCCATAAAGGGATTGCACTCCGATTTTTGATTAAAAGAGGTGAAAAATTAAACTATTCCGCTATTAAAGCTTGCCTTGTCTCCTTCTAAAGAAATTTACCCCCCAATAGTATCTCATTCTTGGGCGGAGAATTTTGTCCCCTGACTACAGCTTGGCAACGAGATTCCTGAAACGTCGCCGGCAATTGCTATTGCACTCAAAAAAAACTTGTTTCTTAATTGTTATCGTGTTATTTTTTTG
>JAADGR010000039.1 GCA_013152225.1 Calditrichota bacterium | reverse complement strand
AACTTGCAAGCGCGCCGTGGGGCATTTTGCTCCAGGATCAGCGTTTACTCTGCAGTTTCCAAACCGATGAAGACCAGTCGGACGGTTTGGGAGCTGTGGATATGAAAGTTGTCATGAGCACTGACGGCGGTAAGACCTGGGGAAATAAAAGCACGGTTTACAGCGGCCCCTTTGGCGTCTGGTGGAACTCGCTTGTAGAGCTTGCGGACGGAACAGTTATCGCGGCCACAAGTACCAATGATTCGGGTAAAATGGCGATCAAGTTGATTTTTGGAACGATTGGATAAACTGCTTTAATTTGGGATAAATTTTTCAAGGCTTTTTATGGGAAAATAGCTAATATCCATATTTTCGCCACTCGGTTCGTTGTAGAATATAAAATCGGAGATTTTAATGCCAAGTTTTTTCTTTGAGATCATTGCAAAAAAACGATCAATCCTTGTGCTTTTTATTTTTTTTACAGGACTGTCTTTTGGACAGCCGAACGATACTGCCATCGTTGAAACAACGGATTTGCAGGTTATCTTTACTCGTGGGGCAATAACCGGAATCGTCAATAAATTGACCGGCGAAAGTTATATCGATTCCAGCGCCGCGGGAGATGCGGTTGGCCTGTTGCATATCGGTAACAAATCTATAATGGGAAACAACGCATACAAAACGAATGTCAGTTCCCGAAACGACACAACAATCATTTCGCTGGTTTCGGCTCGGGGCGACTCATTTTCAACTTTTGTTTTTGGAGAACAACAAAGCGGTCAAGTCCTTGTCTGGCAAAAGGGGCAGTTGAAATCCGGGGGCGGCGTGTACGGTGCCAGGTTGGGTTTTAGCGGCTTTGATCTGCTTGCCGGAAAGCTGGTGCTCCCGTTGCGGGGCGGTGTTGCCATTGATGACAATTCCGGATTGGTGGAAGGGTATTGGGATTACCTCACGAACTGGGAGTCTCAACTCGCCATTTTTGAGGGAATGAGCGGATCCCTGGGCATCTGGTTTGATGATTCCTTGTTTTGTGCGAAAAGATTGGTGCTGAAAGGAGATGGCCAGCGAATGAAGCTTTTTCTGGAGACACATAACCAGGGGAACTTTTCTCAGCGCTCGGAAATTCACACGCCGGTCATTCATCTTAAGGCTTTTTCCGGAGACTGGCGCGGCCCGGCAAAAGAATATCGCGACTGGATGGACGCGCATCTGCATCAGCAAAAAATATCTGAAAAACCCGCATGGATTGATTCCATTGGCTGCATGGTTATTTATCATACCATTCAATCGACAGAGATACTCGATTCCCTCGCGCAGTGGCTCAATCCGCAGCAAGTGCTGATTTATGTTCCGGACTGGCGCCTCTCAGGTTATGATGTGAATTACCCGGATTACACACCAAAACCGAAGGCCGCTGCATTTGTTCAATACGCCCATAAACTCGGCTTTTACGTAATGCTGCATGTCAATCCGTTTGGCATTGCCCCTTACAACCCACTGTATCAGCAGTTTAAAAAATATCAACTGGACAATCCGTTTAGCGGCCGTTTGTCCGGTTGGCGCTGGGACACGGATCAAAAGGTGCGGCACGCCTTTATCAATCCGGCGTCCGTTGAATTGCAGGACATGTATATCGACAAAATGAAAGAGGTCGCAGAAACACTAAAAATGGATGCGCTCCATCTTGATGTGGATTTCACGGCGTGGAATTCCGACAATAGCGTTCTGAATGGAGAAAATCCGGCGCAGGGAAATCGCACATTTCATCAGCGTCTTGCTGAGGCGCTTCCCGGCATCGTGTTAGGCGGCGAAAATCTGACTGAGGTCAATTCTTATCGCGATTCATTTGCGCAACGATGGAAGATGGATGTCGTCAATTGGACGCCTCATCCCATCTCCACTTTTTTGTACAGCCAATACACCCTGCCCGTCGGTTATCTCGGATTCGTCAATCCCGACAGCGATCCCGATCAGTATGCCGATTTCATGCAATGTTATGAAAGATGGGGCGTCCTGCCGACACTCAGCGTGAATAGCGTCAATGATTTGCCTGGTCCAAGAACACAAGAACTAATTCGCATTGCTGGTGCCTGGACACGGCTGGGACTGCGCGCTGATTTCGAATCCAACTGGGATGATGATACTCTTTTCCGTTTCAGAGGCCGTAACGGTGAAATCGCAGCTTATCGACGGACGCCATACGGTACGACTTTTGTTGTCGACGGCGATAGTCTCTATCGCAAAGTAACCGGGGTTAATCGGCTCAGTACAACCAGGTCAATTCCCGGCTGGTACGCATATAACGAGAATGAAATTTTCGGTCTGCATCCTGATGGCATCTATTGGCTGGATGATCAGCCCGCGGATTTGCAATTTCCACATTTGCATAATTTGCCTGCAAATGTTGTCGTCGACAATGTCAGTCTTTCCATGCAGGGGGGACATTTTTCACTTGGCAATATTCAAAAATCCGGGGTTATCGATCTCGTTGAAAAGCTGCCGCAAGCGGAAACAGCCATCAGATTTGAGGGAGAGATTCGTGGAATCGGCGACGGTGCTTATGTAAGGCCGGAAATCATCACCCTGGCCGGCGTTACCAAAAACGGCATTGCAGCGCATCCACCTTACATCGATGGCCCTGGGGATGTGTTGATCACTTATTCGCTCACATTACCGGACTCGGCCCTTATCCAATTATCTTTTGCTGCAGGTATTGACGAAGGAGCGCTCAATTCGGATGGCATTGATTTCTTTGTCGAAATTAACGGCAAAAAAATTCAGACGACCCACATCACGGAAAAAAAATGGAAAACCCTGACCATGGACCTGAGTTCATGGCGGGGACAAACGATCTCCCTGACTTTGGGTAATGATCCCGGTCCTCCCGGCAGCACCACGAATTATGATTGGGCGCGATGGGGTGATGTGAAGATTAGCACAGCTTACAATGCCACGTTCACAGCGCAACTGTTCCTCCCCTTTTCGGCAGATATCTCCGGCGGTGCAGTGCGCGATCTGGGCAGCGGGCTTTATGAAATCAAAAGCACACTTGCCGCTGAACTGATCTTTGCAAAGAAAACGCCAACGATTTCAACGCCATATAAAATTTTACGAGACTTTGACGGGCAAATCGGCACGAACCATAACGGGCTTTATTTGCTCAATAATCGGCCCTGGGGAGCGGGCAATATTCGCATGGTTTCCTGCGGCGGAATATCGAAAAATGCAATGAACGGCCATCCGCCTTCCAAGGGAAGCACGGTTATCCAAAAAGTTCTATCCCTCCCGGATCAGACACCATTGAAATTATCCGGGAGCTACGGGATTGCTGATGGGTCGCTGAGTTCAGGCGTTTTTTTCTCTGTCTTTGCGAACGGGCAGGAAAAGCTTGCCCGATTTATGCAAGATATAAAATGGGTTAATTTTGAAATTGATCTGACGCCTTTTGCCGGGAAAAGCATCCTGCTGGAATTCATTACCTCCCCGGGAACGGATAATTACTGGGACTGGGCGAACTGGGCGGACCTGGAGGTGAGCCGGGGATTCGTCAGAGATGTTTTCGACAGTGGTATTGTGCCGCGGTCTTTCCGTCTGTCCCGACCCTACCCCAATCCGTTTAACAACGAGGTAGCAATGCTTCTGGAGACACCGCAAGAAGGCAGCGGCGAATTTACTGTGTATAACATTATGGGGCAAAAAGTTTTTTCGAGAACAATCGCATCGCCCTCAGCCGGGATATTGACTGTTCACTGGAATGGCGCCGGTCTGTACAACGCACCGGTCAGCTCGGGGATTTATTTTATGCATGTCAGCTTTGGAGAAAAAAAGTGGGTGAGAAAGACATTGTTGATGAGATAAGTTTGAGGACACAGAAATAATTATTAATGTAAACGCACAGATATCCAATTTGTGATTTTTCTTATTGACTTTTTAATATAACCCGGTTATATTTAACTATCAATTGATTTTAACCCGGTTATTATTAGGAGCAAGGGATGTGCAACGAGTAAGAATTTTTGAACTACAAAATCCGTGGCGTCAAAACAAAGATTTCTTTGATCAGGCAAAATATATCCCTCGTGATGCTTTCCAAAAACTGATGCAATGGATCGACACAGATGATATTCTGGTTCTTTTGGGCGCCCGGCAAACCGGCAAATCCACATTACTTTTTAAAACAATTTTTGAGCTGATTGAAAGCAAGCGGATCGATTTAAATAATATTTTCTATTTCAACCTGGATAACATTTTGCTCCATTCATTTTTCATGGATATTCCTCAACTGGTAGATTTTTTAGAAGAATTTGGAGCAGAGGGAGAGAAATATCTGTTTATCGATGAAATTCAGCGTTTGGAAAATTGCGGCCTTTTTTTAAAACAATTATATGATCTGAAATTACCGCTTAAAATAATCGTCTCCGGTTCTTCGAGTCTTGAAATACGTTCAAAAATCAAAGAAAGTTTGACCGGAAGAAAAAAGATATTTGAAATTACTCCGTTTTCTCTGCCGGAGTTGGTTCAAACTGAAAACAATTTAGATTTAAATTGGGAAATACATGACCTGTCGGTCATTAATAAAAAAGAAAAAAATTACGGGCATGTGATCAGGTCGATTGCAGAGTATTTAATGGCTTTTGGCGGCTATCCGAAAGTCTTTTTGCAAAAGCAAAATGGAAATAAAATTATCGAACTTGAGGAATTATATAGTTCTTACATCGAGAAGGATATTGTCAATTTTATTGGTATTTTAAATCCGGAAATTTTCAACAAGCTCATTTTGCTTTTAGCGCATCAAATTGGAAATTTAGTTAATTTAAATGAATTGACGGCCTCACTGCAAGCAAACAGACCGATTGTGCAGAGATATCTCTTTTTTATCTCGGCAACCTATATTGCCGATTTACTTTCGCCATTTTACACAAACAAACGAAAGGAAGTCATAAAGTCTCAAAAAGTATACTATCTTGATTGTGGGCTACGCAATTTTATTGTTGATAATTTTAACCCAATCGAATACCGTACCGACAAAGGCGCACTAGTAGAAAATTTTGTTTACCAGGAAATGAAAAAGCAGAGAAATCCTTCTACATTGATTAAATTCTGGCGTACTCAAAATATGGCTGAAATTGACTTTATTCTCACTAAAGCTGATAAGACAATCCCAATTGAAGTCAAGAGCGGCGTCATCCGGCAATCGAATCCCGGCAGAGCTATGATTAGTTTTATTAAAAAGTATCATCCAAAATACGGCTATGTCCTGAGCGAAAATCACATTGATAAAATTGGAATAAATGATTGTCAGCTTTTTTTTCTGCCATATCATTGGTTCTTACTTCAATTCAATCAGGCATTGGAATTGATATAATATTTATAGCAATAATTTGTTTAGGAGAGACTATGACGCACCGCATTACAAAAATTGTCGTTTTGTTTTTTATTTTGGTTCTGAGCGCAAATACGTTTTCCCAGCCAGACGCCGCATTTCAATTCAAAGAAAATATTTTCATCAAAAATTGGCTTCTCCTCGGGCCGTTTCCCAACTGTCCGGGGTGTTCTATCGTTAATTTCAAGCATGGTAAAAACTGTAAAGGCTTTTATACGGACTATCTGAAATCTATCGGCGGCGAGAAAAAAGTAGTTCCAGAAGTTGGAATGATTGTAAATGTACCGCAATTCAATCTTGAACGGAAATGGTTTCCTTATCACAGCACCACCGACAAAATCCCGCTGAACGATATTTTGTCGCCCAATGATTTGGTGGTCGCCTATGCCTTCAGACAAATCGACTCGCCCAAGCAACAAAAAATGATTCTTGCCGTCGGCAGTAACGACGGCGTTAAAGTCTTTCTCAACGGGAAAAAAGTTCATGAGGTTCATCCGGTAAACGGCCGCTGGCTGCAAAAGGACAACGATTATGTTCCCGTTGTTCTCAAAAAAGGTTTGAATAATCTGTTGCTCAAAATTGACGAGGGCGCCGGTGATTTCGGCTTTGTGGTTCGTTTTCTGAATTACGATTCCACCCTGGCGGAAATTCGCAGGAATATCGACAAAAACAAGCAACTGTCCCTGGTTCCGCAAAGCGACAGTTTGGTTTGCCGTTTTGGTCAACCCTATCGCATTTCGGTGCTCAACCCTGGCGGCAAAGTTCATGTCCGCGTTATCCACGAGAAAGCCGGAACGATCTTTGACGGGCAAGTCGCACCCGGCGAGGATTTTATCGTTCCTTTGAAAAATGTGCCAAAAGGATTTCTCACTGTCCGCGCAGAATTTTCCACGCCTGAGGATGGTGTGATTGTGTCGGAAATGCGTTATTTCAACGGTTTACTGAAACGTCATCCACGCGTTGCCATGCTCAACGAAAATGGGTTTCCTTTGCTTGAGAAGGGAAAACCGTTTTTTCCCATAGGAACGTATGGTGCACCGGTTGAAGATTATGGCGTGTTGAAAAATGCGGGATATAATTTTGTCGTCGCCTCGATCAACGATCTGGACAAAGTACAGCAAGCCGGACTCAAAGCGGCGGTTCCGGTTCATGGCTCCAAAGAGGATGGATTTCAAAATGTGCGCGAGACCATTGCAAAATACAAAAATCATCCTGCCGTTCTCTGCTGGATGCTGTACGACGAACCGGCTTACAATCGCGCCGA
>JAADGR010000367.1 GCA_013152225.1 Calditrichota bacterium | reverse complement strand
AAAGCTTCTTCGGACTTGGACAGGTCATTTTGATACTGGCTCAATTGTTTTTCGAGAAAATTTTTCACCTGCCGCACCTCGGCTTGGCTTTGATGCTGGTTGTAAAGCTTGTACGAATTGGCAAGAGCGTTTGCCAGGTACTCCGCTTCAAAAGGAGAAGGAGCTGTTACGGAAATGGTTATCATGTCCGTATCGCGGATGGGATTTACCTCAACGCTGCCGCGGAACGACTTAACTATGTCGTCAAATGAAGGCGGCAAATCATCTTCATCCTGTTTCCTGGATTTCAGGAATTGTTTGACGTTTGTAAAGATATTTCCTTTTATTTCTCCATCGGGCGGCTTGTTACCCAAAATGCGCAATCGATTTGCTTCCGGCGATATTTGCAGGCGGCGAATTACATCCTCTGCCAAGGAACGGCTTTTTAAAATTTCCACCTGGTTATTAATCATGGACTCTTTTTTCATCATGGAGGTAAAGTCAAAAAGAGATTCGCCCATGCCGCTCTTTTTTTCTATCATCAATTTGGCACTGGCCTGATACACCGGCTCTGTTGTAAAGGTAACAAAAACTGTAGCCAGCATGACCAGAATAAAACTTGCAATAATAACCCATCGTCCACGATACAATATGCGAATGTAATCTCTCCAACTCACTTGCCGTTCCGTATCGTCGTAAAGGCGCGACGACGACGTACCGTTTCCCCCCAGCGAGGGTTTAAAGTCGCTCATATTATTCATATTTCGTAATCCCTTAACGTTTGGAATAAAAAGTAATCAGAGCATAAACCTGCGCAAGAATGGCAATCCTGTATGTGAATTCGAAGAACTTTTGCACAAAATGCATTGTTGTGCCATAAACAACCACGGTATCACCAGGTCGAAGCACGGGAATGAGGTCGGATCTGCCATTTTTCAAAAAGTCCTTAACATCCACATTGATCACCTGTCCATCTTCATTGTCTTTTGTGGATGCCCGAACCACCTTGATGCCCTTAATTTTTGCATCCTCCTGGGGACCGCCGGCAAATGAAAGTAAGGAAACAAGATCGGTATCAAAGGGTACCATGTACTGTCCCGGTCTGAGAACAAAGCCCCAGACATTTACAGGCATGAGCACCTGATCCTCACCACCCAAAAAGTATTGAGCGGCGCGGTTATTCCCCAACTGACTCGATGAAATTTGTGCGTGGGAGGTTAGAGAAAACATTAACAAAAGGAAAACAATAAAAGGCCCCGTCGACTGTTTCATAATGCTCTGCACCTTGTAAAAAATTCGCTGCTTGTAAAAATGCTCTTTATCTTCATGAGTTGCCGGGCAACAGGCAAATTTAATACCAAAATTGAAATAACAAATCTGTAACAGACTTGTTAATCTCATAATTTTCAATAATTCAAACTCAACACTCACCCCTGATCCCAAACGACCCTGTTCTCAATATTGACTTTTTGTATGATGATGAAACGATAACGATATTTTGTATAAAAATAGGACACCCCGATGTGTTCTTAAAACAGACATAAATCACGTTCCTTTTTGTCAAGGACAGGTCCTTGGGTTCAGCCCAAATAGCTTTCTGGGAAATAACAAAAACGTACTTTAATCAGGACACGAATCTAGCACTTTTAACGAAAAATGCAAGATATTTCTTGGAATTGGGATAATAACATAGTTCCTGTCGGACAATTTCATTCCATCAAGGACACAGAAAAGAATGGAATCTTGTTGGAAAAGTTCCGGGTGCTTTATTCAGACTTTATCGCAGGTCGATTAATTCGTAACCCTGTGGCAGATCAAGTTTAAAATCTTTGGGAGACAGGATGACCTTCGTATCAATGTTTTTCACCTGGTAGAGTGTGGAATTTCCATTGATATCAATCTGCTCGATTTTGGAAATTAAATTCGTTTTTGAATTAACCCACAATTCAACGCGTCGGACAAATTCATCTTGCGTTTTGCTGGTCAGAGTGATGTGAATTTGCCTGCTTTCACCTCCCTCCTTTTTAATTATTTTCGCAGAGTAATTCTTGACGAATTTATCCAGGAAATCTTTTAAGAAGGGATTGTCCTCGGTTTTGTTTGACGCATTATCCACAATGACCTGCTTGTTTACCTTATTTACAGTCCATATTGTTTTGCCGTCCGAAATAATCCGCTGATCTTTTGTATCGATATCAAACTGAACACCGTCTTTGACACATATCTTGCCTTCAACAACTTGGGTCTCATCTACCAGTTTCCAGGTAAAAGTCTGGGTAAATTCTGCGCATATACCTTTCAGTGACTCGTATTTTTTCTGCACCTGATTTATCACTTTTCCGGCATCCTGCGCAAAAGCAAGAGAAACAACAAACCAGAAAAATATAAATAGCAACACTGCTTTTTTATGGTCATTGAACATGATTAAAAATCCTTCCGAAAAATTGACCTACATTTCATCGTCTTCATCAAAATTCGTACTTTCCAGTTCTTCCGGTGTAATTAAAACTTCGCGGGCTTTGCTGCCTTCGAAAGGACCGACGATACCGGCATCTTCCAATTCATCTATAAGACGGGCAGCTCTTGAATATCCTACTTTGAGTCGCCGCTGAATAAGCGACACCGAACCCTGCTGGTGGCGGATAACGAGATCACGGGCACTCGTAAATAACGGATCACGCTTTCCTTTTTCATAGCTATAAAGCCCGCCTCCCCCTTCTTCCTCCTCAACAAATGAAGGGAGCGGTGTTTTATCGGCAAAAGGCTGTTTTCTGATATAACCGATGACGTTTTCAATTTCTTTCAAATCAATGAAAGCATTGTGGATGCGGATTGGTTCCGATCTTGCCGGGGGCAGGAACAACATGTCGCCACGACCCAAAAGTTTTTCCGCGCCGTTCATGTCTAAAATTGTTCGCGAGTCAATTTTGGATGCAACCTGAAAAGCGATACGCGCCGGAAAATTTGCTTTAATAACTCCGGTAATAACATCAACGGACGGACGCTGAGTGGCAAGAACCAAATGAATGCCAACAGCACGCGACATTTGCGTCAACCGCGCAATGGGTTCTTCGACATCTTTGGTCGCGTTAGCCGTTAACATCAAGTCTGCGAGTTCATCAACGATAAGGACAAGATATACCAGCGGCTTCACCGGCTCACCGGTAACGGAATCAACCTTTCCTTCTTTTGCGCGCTCGTTGAATTCTGTAATATTACGTACGCCCGCCGTGGCAAGAAGCTCGTACCGATTCTCCATTTCCTGTTCCAAAGATTTCAGCATCGCAGAGGCGCTCTTGGGGTTGGTAGCAACTTTTTCCTTTTGGCCGTCTACATAATTCAAATGGTGGCGGTATAATTTTGTATAAGTCGAGAGTTCGAGTCTTTTGGGATCGATAAGAACAATTTGTACTTCAGAGGGTTTCGCTTTGTACAGAATACTGGTGATGATGGTATTTAAACACACACTTTTGCCCGATCCGGTCGATCCGGCGACAAGCAAGTGCGGCATATTATCTAGTTCAGTGACAAACGGTTTACCAGAAATAGTTTTTCCCAGTCCTATGGTCAGCGGTGACTTGCCTCCACGAAACGCCTGAGAATCAATTATTTCGCGCAAATAAACAATAGAAGGGACAGGATTTGGAATCTCAATTCCTATTGCAGCCTTGCCCGGTATGGGCGCGACGATACGGATACGCTGCGCCCGCATTGCCATGGCAAGATCGTCGGCGAGCGAAGTCACACGGCTGACTTTGATTCCCGGTGCCAACTCAAGTTCATAACGCGTAATTACAGGGCCCGGGTCCCAATTAGCAACTCGGGTTGTTAATCCAAAATCCGCCAGTTTTTCTTCCAGGAGAGCAGCATTTGCTGCACATTCTTCATCTGAAATCGTTATTTGGGAAGTCGACGGTGTTTGCAAAAGCCCGGGCGGCGGAAATTCATATTCCCCGCTCACGTTCGGCACAATTGCCGAATCCGCTTCCCGGTTAATTCCTTCAGCATCTCGTGAATCCAAATCAAGGTCCAGTTGTTTTGCCGCAGCCGGTATTGTCGTAGAAATCGGAGTCTGCTGCGGTTCCTCAAATGTTGAAGCGGGCTGCTGCTGCGAATCGTACCATGAATCCGATGACGATCTCGAACCACTTCCAATGCGGATGGGGCGACGAAGGTCCGGTGTGCGCCGCCGGGATCGCGAAAACCTGCCCCACAAGCCGCTGACAACCTGGCTAAAGTCCAGGAAGAAACGTTGCAGAAATGCGGAAGCTGATTGGTAAATTTCCGAAAACGAAACGGTTGTAGAAAAAAGAACGGCAACCATAATTAAGCCGATAAGAACCACTACAGAGCCATACTGACCAAAAATCATAATGAGGAATTGGGCTCCGAGTCCGCCCACTTTTCCGGAAACTTTAAAATTTGGGGCCGCGGAAGAGAGGATGCCATGGAGTGCAAAACTTACCGAGAGAAACAATGCAAAAACCAGGGACAGGATTGTTACCTTGAGTAATCTCGCTGTTTTTTTGTCAACCAATCTGTTAAATCCCCAAGCGACAATGAGAAACGGTAAAACGCCAATGGGATAGCCTACTGTCCATCGAATCAAATAATATGATATATAAACGCCGGCGAATCCCAGTTGGTTTTTGATATGATGCAGGTCGATCGTCTTGGGCGTTTCAGTGGATTGGTAGCTAAAAAGGGCTATGAGCACAAAAACACCCAGAATGATCAGCAAAATGCCGAGTAATTCCTGGCGTTTACGGCGGTCAATTTGAGGTGTTGACTTTTTACGAAAAGGAGACGGTTTTCTGACTGGTTTTCTTTTTGTTCGCATCATAATTTGGGTTTTCATATTTCTTCTGAATCAGGCCATCTTCAAAAACAGGAATGACGGATCGCGTATTGAGCCGGGCACATATATCAAGATCATCTGCAAAACCTTCATTCATCAAAAAGGAACCATGTTTACATGTTTTCAACATGACTGGCAGCTCGGTTTGATGTTTTCGTGCTAATTCTATAGCATCTTTTGCAGCATTGTTTAACATGACTCTATCGTCCAAAGTGTTTTGCATTTGCTCTCCCAACATCCCCGCGCAAACGCTGTCTTCGAGTGATTCCTGGCCGCCACTGCCGGAGCAGAAAACGAAAACATCCTCGGTTCTTTCGCGGAGTAAATCACAGACCATCTGAAAATTGAGAAACGAAAGCACAAGAACTTTTTTTGCTTCTCCGGCTCTCACAAGCGCTCGGGTACCGTTTGAAGTCGTGAGGACGAGGGTTCGTCCGCGTACTCGCTCGGCGTTATATTCGAGCGGGGAATTTCCCAGATCAAATCCCTCTATCATTCTCCCGCTCCTTTCTCCGCAAAGCAGCACACTTTCTTGTGGTCGTGAAGCGAGTATTTGTCGGGCATCTTCAATTTCAGGAACGGGAATGATCTCCCTGCATCCGTTTGCAAGTGCCGTTACAATAGTTGTCGAAGCTCGAAGAATATCAATAACTACGGCAATTGAATTCTGCAGCCGCGGTGAATCAATTCGCATACCAGGTTGAATTACGTCTATTCTTCTGGCTCTCATGCACATCGATCTACTTTTCATAAAAGGGCGTTTTGACAACGTGCGCCGGAACTTTCTGTTTGCGAATTTCTATTTCAAGGGGTGTGCCGATTTTGGTAAATCCTCTGGCAACATATCCTGTGCCAATGCCTTTTTCAAGCATCGGGGAAAAAGTACCGCTGGTAACGTGCCCGACCTGCCGACCTTGTGCAAATATTTTATAGCCGTGGCGTGGAAAGGCCTTTTCCTCCATCTGAAAACCGACCAACCGCCTGGTTAGACCCGCCTCTTTCACTTTCAACAAAGCATCACGGCCAATGAAATCACCTTTATCAAGTTTTGTGATCCAGCTTAATCCCGCTTCCAAAGGGTTTGTGGTCTGGTCAATATCATTTCCATAGAGGCAATATTTCATCTCCAAGCGCAGCGTATCGCGCGCTCCCAGCCCGATGGGTTCAATATCAAATTCCTTCCCCGCCTCCATCAAGGCATTCCACATTGTCTCGGAATGCTGCTTTGGGAAACACAGTTCAAAACCCGGCTCACCGGTGTAGCCGGTTCGGGAAACCACCATTTCGATGCCGGCAACCTGACCTTCAAAAAGCCAGTAGTATTTGATCTCATCAAGTTTAACATCTGTCAGTTTTTGCAGCGTAGCGACCGCCTTTGGGCCCTGGAGTGCCAGCAGAGAAAGTTCGTCGCTATGATTACGGAGGTCAACCTCCGGCATGAGATGTTTTTGTGCCCAGTCAAAATCTTTTTGCAAATTGGAGGCGTTCACAACCATCATGTAGCGGTCTTTTAAGCGGTAAACCAAAAGATCGTCTACAATGCCGCCATCTTTATAACACATAGCCGAATACTGGATCTGATTGACAGCCAACTCGCTCACGTCGTTAATCGTGAGTTGCTGCAGGAATTTCACAGCATTTTCACCGGTGACAATAAACTCACCCATGTGTGAAACATCAAACAAACCTACAGTCGTTCTGACACGTTTGTGTTCGCTGATAATTCCGGAATACTGAACAGGCATATAATATCCGGCGAATTCAACAATCTTTGCGCCGAGTCTTTTATGAATCTCGTAAAAACCTGTCCTT
>JAADGR010000516.1 GCA_013152225.1 Calditrichota bacterium | reverse complement strand
CTGCGAGTAAGAGATGAACATCCTCGGCCGGCACAACAACGATCAATGAGCCGGAGGCAATAAGGCCGAGGGGATTCAGACCAAAGTGCTCACACAACTCTTTACCCTCGCGGGAAAAGGGAATGCGTGAATACTCTATCAAAATTCCCAGTCCGGCAGCGTGCGCAAGTTCGTGAAGAGCGGTTGCGAGGCCCCCTTCCGTCGGATCGTGCATGGCATGTACTCTGGCGGTGTTCATTGCGATTTTTGCCGCCTTGCGAACGCCTATACCCGGCTCAAAAAGAAACTTTTGGCATCGATGGATAAAATCTTGAGGATAGATTTTTTTCAGTTCAGATTCTTTTTCCCGGGCAATAATCGCCGTTCCTTCAATCGGAATTTCTTTTGCAAGAATGATGTGGTCGCTTTCCCCGGCATTCGACTTGAGCACAACATTCGCCTTTTCCGCCTCGCCCAGCATCTGGCCGATAACGATCGGACGATCCAGACCAAGGGTAACTTCAGTGTGTCCCCCGCAAAAAGCAATCCCTTCATTTTTGCAGGCGGCGGATATCTGTTCGAAAATAGCTTTAATTTCATTTTCGCCGCTTTGCACCGGCAAAAGGATCGTTGCCAGAAACCATTTCGGATCGCCGCCCATGCAGGCAATATCATTTGCATTGACCTGCACCGCATAGTATCCGATTTGATCCGTCACAAAAGTGATCGGATCGGTTTTGGCAATGAGGACATTTTTCCCCATATCAATAACCGTCGCATCTTCACCGATTTTCGAACCGACAATAATGCGATTGTCGGTTGATGTATGAGATCGAATTAACTTTTCTAAAAAGTCAGGATCAAGCTTTCCGGGTTTCATCTGCTGCTTAGATGAATAACTCGCAAAAAGTCTTAAAAAATTCATTGCGAGCGAAGCGAAGCAAGCTGGATATCGGCTAAAGTGCAGTTTTTTCTAAAAAGATCGCTTCCCCGATAATTCGGGGTAAACTGTCGCTCCGCTCCTCGCGATGACATGCATTTCTACTCTTTACGAATTACTCATATCCTTTATTGATATCGGCCATGCATAAAAAAAACCGAAAGGCCATTCGGCCTTTCGGTTGGGTTATTTACTCAAAAATATTTTAGTAGCCAAAAGTAAAAACCTGGCGATAAATTTCGTCCGGCGATGTTGGATCGCCATAGCCGAAATCATTCCAGTTGCGAATCCGGCTCATCACACAATTTTGAAAGCCCTGATCCTGAATCGTGCTGTTGACGATCTCCACCCAGGAGACGCGCCCGTCCGAATTTATAGCGAATCTGACATCAATTTTTCCTCTTACATTCGGATTCGTGCGCAGCAAAATCTTGTAGCAGTCGGTTACGGCGGGGCGATGTTTGTTAATGACGGACATCACATGGTCGGGCTTGCGTCGTAACCTTTCCTTCTCTTCTGCTGTTTTAGGAACAGGCGGCTTTTGCTCCACGCTGCTCATAAGTTTTTGAAAAGTCTTGACGCGTTCGACGTCTTTGAATGAGACTTTGCCCTGGGGCTGCAATGTGCCTAACAAATCATCAACAGTGAGAACAGACGTTCGCCTTCTTGACCCTCTCATGACACGACCACCGGCAGGATTACCCGAACGGTCTGTCCCTTTCCATCCTCGCCCGGAAGGACCGCGCGATACTTTCATGGCATCCAGTTTGGCGAGGTCCTGGCCCAAATTTGCATTTTGCACATCGCCATAATCAGTTATAGAATTAATATATTCTTTGGAGACCTGTCCCGATCCGGTCGTCAGGATGCCAAGTAAACCAATGTTTCCCACTTTACTGGCTACATCCGATACGCTTCGAGACCTTGCACGATCCCCCTGAGCTCCTCCTCCACCGCCTTCTGCCATTTCTCTCACTGTCGGTAATCGGGATTCCGCTGTCGCTCTGGGCGCTGCTGAAGGAGACCCGGACGGCAATGGTCCGACAACCGATTCCCGCGGTGTTTCAGGAGCATTCGCAGGACCGACGTTCGCATTCGTCGCCAAAACATCACTCGAAGGAATATCAAGATTTTCGGACGGCAATATTTGCTCGGTTGGCTGCGCCTTATCCAAAATGAGATTGGCATAGCTTTTTTGAATTTGGCTGATTTGTTTGGCTTGCAAAATCCCCGGAAAACGTTCTTCCAAAAAGAGGATAAGAGTAACATGAAAAACCAGCGAGACAAAGAGAATACTCAAAAACCTAACATCAATCGAATGCAGCTTTTTCTTCTTAAATTCCTTTGGAAATTTTGTAAAATCTCTTTTGGTCATTATTACAATTCCAGATTCTTTAATGTTTGTTTTCGCCACTTAAATCTGGGAAGCAAATCAATTTAAATGAGTAGTGGATTTGAAAAGAAAATGTGAGTGATGAAAATCAAGCCCGGCTTTGATGAAGTTTTTTTTCACAACTCAAAACATTACATTGATTGATTTTAACCTCCAATCAATGTAAAATTCCAATGAATAAAAGTCAAGCGTAATCTTTCGACATTGATTCATGAATCTTTCATTTTTGAAATTGCCGTGGAGTTTGGCTTTCCAAAATTGCATTCACGTCACTCTGCCGACCAGCAAAACAACCCAGCGGTCAAAACTTTTATTCCATACAAATTTCTTGCCAAATTAATAATCCCAACAAAGTTTAGCAAAATAAATTCCTGTGTGTAAATTGAACAGGAAATAAGGGAGCAAGCTTTTATTTTACAGTTAATTGAAAGCTGAACTCCGAAAACCCGATATTTAAACCACAATGCAGAGTATGGTATTCCAAAGAAAAAAAATCAATATTTCACAAAGAGGCAATTCATAGTATCAAACTGAAACAACTTTTCTTTGCAAAATGAATTCAACTATAGTATATTTAAAAAATACAGTGTATGCTCATCATTCTGACATAGGAGAATTGCATGAATATCCTGGACATCATTTTTTGGCCGATCATCGTTGCTATTATCATCATTCTTGGTTATTTATTGTACAAATGGATAATGGCAAATCAAAATACAAGAGGTGATTTTCGCATGCTGGTCGCTATTAAAAGGCGTCAGGCAGGCATCTCAAGGTTTATTCAAATGGATGTTAATGAGCAGGCAGCCCATATCAAAGAATTGGAAAGAGAATGGCAGGCACTTAATAATCGCTTTATGAGCTTTGGCATTTTCGCCAAAGGTTTCACAACATCTGGTAGCGGCTTGCCTTCCGGTGGTGAAGAGGACTGGGCAATTCTGGGCATTTATGATTTGCCGGATCACGATGCGTTCCTCAATTGCAAGGATGTTATGGATGATGATCAATTTACACCGCTGCGTAACCACTGCGACATTCGCCTGATTTCCGGCGAACGAATGGAGAGCATGGAAAACCAGATCAGAAGATTATTTTAGATTTTTATAAAAATCTCTCACAATTACGGTCAACAGATTTGAGCCATTTTTGACGACATCAGAAACATCAAATTCAAATCCGGTGAAAGGGAAAAGATGTTCTCCAAAAAATTTTCCGTTGAGCCATACTTTACAACGAATGACGACACCCAAAAAGCGTACAAATGAGCAGTATTTTAATCAACTTCATCAGTCGATATCTCCACAATTAGTGACTGCACACTTATTTCTTTTTAAATAATTCTTCCAACTTGCGTTTCGCTTCATTTGTTTTGGCTGTGCTGACAGATTTTTGCGCACCACTCGGTTCAAAATAAGAACAAAAATTTGCCGAATCTTTTTCCTTCACCCAACGCGCTTGCGGTTCCCGGCATTGATGATGCGCAAGCACATCATAAAACCGACAATTCAGGCAACAGTGAATATAGCTCTTGCATTTGGGACATGTTTCCTGCCTGAAAACCTTTCCATCAGTTATGATGTCATACCCACATTTGTAACATTTCATGACCAACCCTTTGTAAAAAATAAATTAAAATTCCCCTGGAGAATAGAAAATACGCGCTTTGTACGCGAAACGCAAGGGAATTATTTCTTTTTTTGAATGCAAAAGTTTGTCGCGTAATCTGTCGCTTTTTTAAAAAAGTCACGACGATTCATGAAAACTTTCCCTTCTTTTCTGTCAGGTTCTTCAAGACGCAAAGAAGCCGCAAGTTAACATAATTCGGTTGTAACAGTTCAGGTACATTAAAATTTTTATCCATCACTTTCCCACCCCCTGCTCTTCCAGCCATCTTTCACACTCTGTCGTCCAGGGCAGTCTTTTTTCAGGATTCCAGCCGTGCGCTCCCAGCCCTTGTCCGTGGGGGCCATTTTCGTAAACATGAAGTTCAAAATGTACTCCTGCCTTTGCTAATGAGGCGGCAAATTCGATGCTGTTCAAAACATTCACGGTCCGGTCTTCGCTGGTATGCCAGAGGAAACACGGCGGGGTTTGCGGCGTAACATGAAGCTCATTGGAGAGTTCTTTTATCAACTTTTTGGATGGATTTTCTCCAATCATATTTTTTCGCGAACCCTTGTGGGTTATTTCATCGGTGAAACTAATAACAGGATAGCAAAGAATACCAAAGTCAGGCCTGGAGTTCTGTTGTTCGATTTCATCTTTAGCCTGCGGATTTCCTTCGTCAAAATGGGTAAGCATCCAGGACGCCACATGACCGCCGGCGGAAGAACCCATCACGCCAATCTTGTCGGCATCGAGTCCCCATTCTGCGGCATGGGCGCGGACGTAGCGCATAGCACGAGCCACATCCTGAAAAGGCGCTGGATAATGATAGTCGTTAGAGGCAAGCCTGTATTTGAGCACAATACCGGCAATGCCCTGCTCGTTCAGCCACATGGCATAATCCAATCCTTCATACGTCGCCAGGATGCTATAGCCGCCGCCGGGGCATATTACTACAGCCGCACCGGTCGCAATCGCCTCATCTGGAAAATACAATGTGAGGGTCGGTATATCTTTCTCCTCCTGTCCGAGAGCGCCGGGAGCATCACCGTCCCACAAGCGGAACGTATTTTCCCCGATGATCAATTTTCGCTGAAAGGATGCAGCACGGTGATTTTTCCCTTCTGCCCCGTCAGCAAACTGCTGACCGCAAATCATTATTGTAGAAAGCATGATTAAAAAGAATGCACTTTTTGTCATTTCCTATACCTCCATTGTATCCCCTCACTCATTGGTGGATAGTTCGATTGCCCCGTATATTTTACTGTTTAAATTTGAAACTGCTGAAGCAGTTCTCATTCAATTCTCAACGGTATAAGCACCATGATAAATCATGGTGTTGTGACAATTTGAACTAACACTACAATTCATTGTGGTGCACAAAACGAATAATATTTTTCTGGCAACCGCTTTAGCGGTTTTAAAATATAAAGACAGAGATTTCCCACCCATAACTTAAGTGTTACCCTCCGTTCACAGTATTTGCAAGTTTCAATTCTCACGGGCAATCATGCAATAGCCTTGTGTTTACGATACTGATCCGATAATACGGCAATAATGATGATCGTTCCGATAGCGATTTGCTGCCAAAAAGCAGACACATCGAGCAGATTACACCCATTCCGCAACACGCCCATGATAAGGGCGCCGATAATTGCGCCGAGAATTGTTCCTTCCCCGCCGCTCAGGCTCGCGCCGCCAATGACACACGCCGCAATCACGTCCAGTTCATAAGACATACCGGCGGTTGGTTGGCCGGTGCTCAGCCTGGAGGCCATGATGATTCCTGCAAACCCGCATAGCAAACCGTTTATAGCGTAGATAATGACCAAAGTGCGCGGCACATTGATACCGGACAATTTCGCCGCGTTCGTATTGCTGCCGATGGCAAAAACATATCTTCCGAAACGTAATCGGGTAAGAATGATGTGGCCGATGACTGCCAGAACAACGGTAATGATGACAGGCACAGGAATAACGCCGAAAAATCTTCCGCCGCCGAGAAAATTAAATTCTTTGGGCAGGCCGAATATCGGCACGCCGCCTGTGAGCAGTAAAGCCATTCCCCTGGCAATACCCATCATTCCCAGGGTGGCGATGAACGGCGGCAAATGGCCTTTTGCAATCAGCGCACCGGACGCTAATCCGGTTAATGCACCGGCGAAAAGTCCGGCGATGATAGCCGGAAAAATCGGGATGCCGCTCGCCATCAGCATGGTCGTGGCGATGCCCGAAAGAGCCAGCACAGAGCCGGCAGCAAGGTCGATACCGGCGGAAATAATAACCATCATTTGCCCGATGGCCATGATCGCGACCACTGAAATTTGCAACCCGATTGAAAATAAATTCTCAACCGTAAGAAAATACGGCGAAATAATACTCAGAATGATAACCATCAAACCGAGACTCATAAAAGGAGCCGCTTTGCGTAAAACCTGAGATAGATTGTTAATGTGGAACACCCGTTTTTCTCCTCTGTTCTGGTAGCGTTTTTTCAGTCTGTATCTCATTGAGAGCATGGAAGTGGAATAATTGAATTTCCTTAAGCTGCGTAGGGGTGAGACATTATCCTTTCAGCCCGCGGAGAATTTAATAAATTTAATCCATTGGTGAAAATAAAATATTCTCTCCCGCTTTAGTTTGCAGTTCGATGATTCCTCCCTCGCACCTTTGCTTCTCCACGACGGGTTATCACCCTGGCACCTTTTGACCACGGATTAACCATCCTCAAATTTTTCCCGGCTTCGCTTTTTATCCTGACCCATTGCACTTTTCCTTTTGCAAAAGAAGCACTCACAAGAAATGCACCAACAGCACGCAATGACCTGAATCGGGCATCTTGCTTTTTCGGCCAGTTCGGAAACAGCCGAATCGTACCGTCATAGCTTTGCATCAGACATTCATTGATGACAACGGGCAAGGAAAAGTTTTCAAACCAAATCCCCAACGGCGCCATAAAATCATACTTTGTGAAATCATTGTAACGCCCATGCACCT
>JAADGR010000041.1 GCA_013152225.1 Calditrichota bacterium | reverse complement strand
CGAGATAGTTCACGGAATGGGCTTTACGAAGGAACAGCCCGCCGTCTCTTACCGGATCGCCGAGAATGTAGCGCTTGATTGTATTTATGTTTTCGTGCTGCCACCAGCGGCCGAAAATAAAGCTTTGTCCGTCATCAGGATTTTGTCCTTTAACGCCGTTACGGAACTGATCATTCCACGCCGCCCAATCGTGCTGTGAAAATTCGGCAGGTGCGTATTTCCCGCCGCCCCAGGGCTCGGCAATGAGGATCACGTTCGGATTGATCTTTCTTGCCTCCCGCGTGATCGCATCGATCGTCTCCCAGTCAATCATGGCCGCAAGATCGAAGCGAAAACCGTCGATGTGATATTCCTGCATCCAGAATTTTATGCTGTCGATGATCAGTCGGCGCACCATGGGCCGCTCTGTTTTCAGGTCGTTGCCGCATCCGCTGTAGGAGCAAAAGGCACCATCATCGTGCAAACGAAAATAGTATTTTTTATCAATGAGTTTGAAGCAATTTTGATCATATTGGGAAACGTGGTTGTAAACGACATCCATGATGACGGCGATGCCTTCACGGTGAAAGGCTTTGACAACATCCTTGAATTCCGAGACCTGTCGACCGTCTGTGCCGCAATATCCTCCAGGCTGCAAGGTATTCCCGGACGCATAATAGGATTCCGGTGCAAAAAAATAGGATGTCATGTAGCCCCAGTGATTTCGGGCATAAGGATTCCAGGTATTGATAACCCCGTTTACACTTTTATTATAAGGGATTTCGATGTTGGCAAAATCCTGGACGGGCAAGAACTCGACGGCATTCACGCCAAGTGATTTGATATAATCAATGCCGCCGCGCTTTCCGTGCCGGATCAATCCTTTATAACTCCCCCGCAGTTCCGCCGAAACGCCGGAACTGGAATGCGCCGTCATATCACGGACGTGGCATTCATAGATGATCAAATCTTCGTGATCATAATTGACAAAACCGTCGCCTTCCCAGTCGTAATCCAAAGGTTTACTGATGAGCGTTTTGCCGCGGTGCAAGTATTCGTTTTTTGTGACAACGGCTTGCGAATAGGGATCTGCCACCAGCTTTGTCGGATCGAACATTTCATTATCGCCTGCGGGCCCGGCGACTTTGTAACCGTAGGTCATGCCAAAATAATACCCGGGGAGAAAGAGTTCCCAGACGCCATCTTTATCCCGCTGCATCGGATACTCGTTGCCTGCTTTGTCGGTGTATTTTTCAAAAAGAACGCAAGTTACTTCCGTGGCGCACGGCGCAAAAAGACGAAAAGTTGTGTGTTCGCTATCCCACGTACATCCCAGTTTTTTTTCGGAATAAAATTTATCGAGGTTTGTCTCCCTCGGGTTTTGATCAGCGATTTCCGCATTCCGTTCCATAGCATAATTTCCAGTCGAAGTCCATAAAAAAATAATCAAAAGAATGGCCCAGTGTGCGGAGGGTTTGAACAGGCTTTTTTTACAAGATGTTTTTTTTGCCATTTCTCTCACGCTGCGTTTATGATGTTTTTCTTTTGAAAGAATTTATAAAAAAGGGGGATGAATGTCAATATATGGATTGTGGGAAAACCTGGAATGAATGAAAAGGCTTAGTCAATGTCTCAAATCTTTTGCTCCATTTTACTTGCAGAAGATTTTGTGATTTTAGAAACCTGAGCAATTCTTTTTTTGAAATGTAAATTATTCATTGACAATAAATTAAACAAACGATATATTACGATTAATAATTAAGCATTTATATGGAGATGCTTGTAGATGACGCATAAAGACAAAGTCGGATTGATAACAAAGCAATTTAGACAAAAAATCGAGAAAAGATATAATATTCTCGATATGAAATTATTCGGTTCTTCTGCTCGGGGAGATTTTTCTGAAAACTCGGATATTGATATCATGGTAAAACTTCCACTAGTAAATCGAAATATTGAAGAGGAGCTTTTTGATATTGCGTATGATCTTGAACTGGAATATGATTGTCTTATTGATGTCATCGTGCTTCCGGAAAATTTAAAGAATAATATCCCTCTATATCAAAACATAGAAAAAGAGGGAATAGCAATTTGACCAACGAAGAGAAAATTACATTAATCAAATATCGCTTGGAACGCGCGAATGAATCTCTAAAAGCTGCACAACTCATGCTGGAGAATTCCCTTTATATTCCAGCTATGAATAGGATCTACTATTCCATGTTCTATGCCGTACAGGCATTGCTCGTTTTAAACGAAAGTATCTTTTCTAAACAAAACTAGCGAATCGGGATGGAAACCACAATTTGGTTCGTAATTACGTGTGCATTGGCCAGCGTTAGCGCGCCGCTGGGGGCGAGAAGAATATCCGCTGCTTTGGCGTAGCTTTCTTCTCCGTTAAGGAAATCAATTCCTCCGCGGAATGGCCGGATAAATGAATTCATCACCCCGGGTCTGCCGGTGCCGAGTATCAGGCGGCCCATGTATTTTATTTGTAAATGCCGCAGTTTAATGGAAATGCCCCAGCTCGGTACCCATTCAAACCAGTGCTCGCGCTGTGTACGAAAAGTTTGCCGCACATAATCGTATTGTTTCAGTTGATAACCCGTATACACGACTTGTAATCCGGCCTGAAATCCGATGTGATCATTTTCCGCTGAAAAACCCATCCGCAATTGCTTGTTTAGAAACCAAAAGTCGTTTTCAACTGTTTTTGCACCGGCCGGAATGACCCGTCCGTTGCTCGCCGTGGTCTGAGTTTCCGCTGTTGCCCAGGTATTGCTCCAGATGGGTTCGAGAATAAAGTCCATGGCAACCGTCGCCTTTTCTTTGGATGTTTTGGCAAAACCTATTCCCACATTGTAGGCGTACGTTTTGCCCGGATCGCGGGGGATATTCATCAGTTCATAATTTGGGATTTTGGGATGTGTTTTCCGGTTTGCCGTCAGGATGGCGCCCACATTCCAGCCGCTTTGCGGCTGTTTGTAAACATAACTGAAATGCAGCCCGGAAGTGCGTGTGTGATCATAGTTTTTTTGCACGGTCTTATACGGATACCATTCACCGTTGTAAGTAACATAAGTAACATCATGCGTCATGTTGAAGCGATTATGCAGCAGCAAAATTTCAAAAGTATGCCGCTTGTGGATTTCCCTGAGTAACCCCAAGCGAATATCCAGGATGTTGCCGTCCTGCTTCAATCCCTGGTTTCGCGGATATAAAAGTTCCACGCCATCCATGGCTTTCAGGTTTGCCAGGTAAATGCTTGCGGCAATGGATGTATGCGACGCGGCCAGTTTTTTCCCCACAGCGGTGTATGTATAGAAATTGTTGGACGATTTTTCACTCAACGGAATGAATCGCGATGACAGGCGACTTGCTCCTGCCCGATTTCCCATGCTTAGCTCCTGAATGGACGCCGCGAAAGCACCGAACCAGTTTGCTGAGGTAAGCAGAGCACTGAGCGGCAGCGTGCGCGCGGAGCCGTTTTCATCGGAGATGTTGTACATTACCGGCGCGCTGATTAATACGGATGTTTGAATTCGTCCGCCTTTGGCCGGATTGACAAAAGGATCGAGCAGAGAATCATCCACAGCGATGGAAACATTTCCCATACCCATATTCTGTGAGGGAAAAGTCAGGAATTGATCTCCTGTAGCAACCGGCACTGTTTTAATGGAAATGAGTTGCGCATAAATCGGGAATGGCAGAGCGAAAAACAAAAAAATGAGTAAGGATCTTTGCTTCAATCGGTTTAAGATTGTCATTTCAAAACTCCTGTGATTAAAATTTCAACGAAACCCCAATGTTCAGCATGACACTTTTTCTATTTACGTCAAACCTTGACGAGGCCAAACGTCATGACCAAGGGGGAACGTTTCTTTCAATAATTTCATAAAAATCACGCATCCATTGGGCGTCGAAATAAAGGCCAATGTTTTTGTATTGCAAATGAGTTCCGAATACATATCTCTTTAGAAATGACCGGTCGGTTTTTCTGGTAATTTCGAAAAAATCGTATGGAATGTGACCGATCCCTTGCGGGGGCCATATCGCATGATAACCAAAGTAGATTGGCATTTTAATTTTCGCAAAAGTAAATTGATACTCTATGCCGCCGGAAAGCTCTTTGCCTTTGTTATACTTTACTTTATTCTGCCGGTTTTGTTGTGCATAATGAAACTCGAATGGGAATTGGTGAGAATAACCGACAGCTATAGTACAGCGCCTCAAAAGTCGATATGCAAATCCGAATTTGGCGTCATAATTATAGTTCTGAGAAAATTGTAAAGAGGATGGCTGATTCCAGGAATTCGTTTTATTACTGCCCGATACAAATTGAGATGGAAAATATACGACAGTGCCAATGCTTAAACCGCCGATCTGCCCCATAAAACCCAGATGCCATCTTTGCGCGGAATAATCGGCAGTTCCCGACCTTTCTTTTCCATAATGCCAGTTGTTTCCGCCGAACCATTTTGTCCAACCGATGCCAACGCTATATTTTTCACTGAGCTTTGCGGCCAGACCAATTGAAGCTGAACGGATGTGTCCTGTTTTTTTTAACTCATAACTGAAAATATTTCTATTGGCGGAGAGATATCTTTCATCAAAAGCCGGCCACTGCTTTCCGTTGAAGGACGCCGCCGCAACCCATCGCCTTTTCATAAATTTGAAAGGCAGAGACGCAGCACAATAGCCCGGGGTTTCATTGTTGCTCCATCGAATAGTTTCTTTTGTCCGCGTCAGTTGCTCGTTTAATAAAGTATTTGTTCTGGAATTTGTAATGCTGAAAAATACAACTCGCCGTTCGAGATAAATCAAGTTTGCCGGATTGCCCGGAACGTTGGGAATGAAATCCGGCAGCGCCACAGAAACGCCGCCCATTTTCCGGCCCGCCATGCTGTGCATATCTGAGGGCGATCCGAGCATGTCCGATCCCATCTGCCCCATAGCAGGACGGATTAGAATAAAGAGTGAAAAAATAAGTAAAAGTTTCATTTGAGGAAAAGTTTTATTAGATAACCTGTTCCACCCTGAACAACCATTGTATGACTCGATATGATGCCCGCGCTTTTGCAATTGATATGCCAGGTGCAAATAGAAAAATGCGTGGCGTCCGTGGGAAATCGATTTTGCAAATACGTGATTCTAACAAGTCGTAAGGTTCAGAAAAACTGATTTTTATGTTTACCTCTTTCATCGCGAGTTGTAACCGTTGTCGGATTTATAATCCGGAGTATATTGTGAAGGCTTAAAAAAAGACAATCATCGTTCAAATATTTGAAATGTTTTTCAGATTTCTGAAATAAAAAAACAGTTTTGCGTTGCATAGCGTTATAATTTTACTTACATTATAAACAATTTAAGGTAACCTTTCGCAGGATCATACTTTTGCATCCCACCCTGACATGCATTCGGCTCATTGCGTGTGATGACTCGCTAAATCCTCCTTTGAAGGGGGACGATGACGACGAAGTCGGCATCAGGGAAATGTAAAAAGCTCATTGGAGCAAACCAGATGTATTTTTACATCCCCCTGGTTCCACCTGCGGCGAAACCGTCTCCCTTCAAAGGGGGATTGGGCACGCTTCGCTTTACGGCTCTAAAACAAGATCGGATATTGAAAAGCAAGCCCGCGACAGGTTACAACTTGAAGTATTGGCATATCACCAAAACAGGGACATGAATGGCAAAGAACCAAAAGCGAGTTTTTCTTATTGACGGGATGGCGCTGGCATACCGCGCATTTTTTGCTTTTTTTAAAAAACCACTCACAAATTCAAAAGGAGAGAATGTCAGTGCAGTTTACGGTTTTACCACTGTCATGCTCAATATTCTTGATAACGAAAAACCCGACTATTTTGCCGTCGTTTTTGACACACCCGAACCTACCTTTCGCCATAAACTATTTAAAGAATACAAAGCTCAGCGCGCAGAAATGCCGGAGGAAATGATCGATTCTCTGCCGCGCATTCGGCAGATGCTGAAAATATTAAATATTCCCGTACTCGAAAAACCGGGATTTGAGGCCGATGATGTCATGGGAACACTCGCCAAACGCGCCGAGGCCGAGGGGTTACAAACTGTCCTTGTTACCGGGGATAAAGATTTGATGCAGCTGGTTAGCCCGCAGACACTCTTTTTTAATCCGCAAAAGAAGGGGGGAAAGACGGAATGGCTGGACGAAAAAAGTGTTCGGGAAAAAATTGGAATTCCGCCGGAAAAAATTGTCGACTATTTGGCCCTGATGGGCGATTCGTCCGATAACATCCCCGGGGTTCCAAACATTGGGCCGGTAACGGCCGCGAAGCTTTTAAACGAATACGGCAGTCTGGAAAGCGTTCTGCAAAATGCGGATAAAATCGCCAATAAACGTATCCGCAAAAGTTTGCAGGAGAATGTTGAATTGGCGCATCTCTCCAAAGAATTGGCGACCATCCATTGCGACATACCGCTCGACCTTGAACCTTCGGAACTTGTGATTGGCGAAGCGGACACGGACGCTGCCGTGGCTTTTTTTCAAGAAATGGAGTTTCGCGGCTTGCGAGACCGTTTTGCAAGAGGACAATCGCTCATAAAGGCTGAATACCATCTCGTCAATTCAGCGGATAAATTTTGCGAGCTGGTGGAAAATCTAAATAAACTTGATCGCTTTGTTTTCGACAGTGAAACAACAAGTGTCGATCCCATGCGCGCGCGGCTGGTTGGGTTGTCCTTTTCATGGCAGGATGGTGTTGCGTATTACGTTCCTGTCAAAGGCCCTGTTGACCTGACCAGTGAAACGGAAGTTTTAGACCTCCATCTTGTCCTCGAACAACTGCGGCCGGTGTTTGAAAACGAGCGCATTAAAAAATGCGCCCATAATGCGAAATATGACATGCTGGTTCTCAAACAACATGGCGTCCCTGTTCGCGGCCTTGAACTCGACACCATGGTGGCCAGCTATCTGATCAACCCCTCCCTGCGCCAGCATAACCTGGATTCCCTCAGTCTGTCTTATCTGAATTTTAAAAAGATTCCGACATCGACTCTTATTGGTAAAGGTAAAAATGAAATCACCATGGACCAGGTGCCGGTTGAAAAAGTCTCACAATACGCCTGCGAGGATGCCGACATCACCTGGCGTTTACGAAACGCGTTGGAGCCAAAGCTTCGTGAGGGGAATCTTGAAAAGTTGCTGCAGGAGGTGGAAATTCCCCTCATCGACGTCCTGCTGCAGATGGAACAAAACGGCGTGAAATTGGATGAAATGTTTTTGGCAAAGATGTCCAGGGAACTGGAGGGAGAACTCTTTCGGCTTGAAGGTGAAATATACAATCTGGCGGGACAAAAATTTAACATCAACTCACCAAAGCAACTTTCCGTTATCCTTTTTGAAAATTTAAAACTCCCGGTTGTAAGAAAAACGAAAACCGGCTATTCCACCGACGTGACGGTTTTGGAAGAACTGGCAAAGCAGCACGATCTTCCACAAAAGATTCTCGACTATCGCCAGCTCGCCAAGCTTAAATCCACTTATGTGGATGCTTTGCCGCGGCTCGTCAATCCAAAAACCGGGCGCCTTCACACCAGTTACAACCAAACTGTTACTGCCACCGGTCGGCTTTCCTCCAGCGATCCGAATTTACAAAATATTCCTATTCGTACCGAAATCGGGCGACGCATCCGTCGGGCGTTTATCCCGACCAATGAAGATTATATTATTGTCGATGCCGATTATTCACAAATTGAACTTCGGATTATGGCGCATCTGTCAAAAGATGAAACCTTAATGGCCTCATTTTTGCATAATGAGGATGTTCACCGAAGGACGGCCGCTTTAGTATTTAATGTTGCCCCTGAGCAAGTTACCGCCGATCAACGGCGCAAAGCCAAGGAAGTCAATTTCGGGATCATGTACGGCATGGGCGCTTATGGCTTGGCGCAAAGACTGGGCATTTCGGCAGAGGAAGCCGATGCGTTCATCAAGGCTTATTTCGTCAGCTATCCCGGAGTTCAAAAATTTATGCTGGATATTGTGGAAAAGGCCAGAGAAGACGGCTATGTGACCACGCTTTTAAAGCGGCGGCGCTACATCCCGGAAATCAGCAGCGATAACCGCCGCATCCGGGATTTTGCCGAACGCACTGCAATCAATACTCCGATTCAGGGCAGCGCGGCAGATATGATCAAAGTGGCTATGATAAACATTCATCGGCGGATACAAAAAGAATCATTGCAGGCCAAAATGATTTTGCAAGTGCACGACGAGTTGGTTTTTGATGTTCCGAAAGAGGAATTGGACAGCATAAAACAGATTGTTCAATCCGAAATGGAAAATGCAATGAAGCTGGATGTTCCTGTAAAAGTTGAAGTTGGAGCAGCCGGGAATTGGTTGGACGCACATTAATCTTTTTTGGGTATGAAAGTAAAGCCAACAACGAAAAATGAAATTGAAAGCCTTCGCAGCCGCGTCGATGATCTGTCGAGTCTCATCGAAGTCAGCATTATCATCAATTCGACCCTCGACCTGGAAAAATTGATCGGTCTTGTTATGGAAAAGGCACAGTCGGTGATGCGTGCGGAAGCCAGTTCAGTCATGCTTATCAACGAAAAGACGAACCGGCTCGAATGCGAGGTAGCGTTGGGGCAGGTTGGAGAAAAGGTGCGGAAGACGATCCAGTTAGCGAAAGGCCAGGGTGTTGCCGGCTGGACCTGGAAACATCGGGAACCGCTGATCGTTCCGGATGTTGAGCAAGATCCTCGTTTTTATTCAGCAATTGATCAGAAATCCGGTTTCAGAACAAAGTCCATTCTTGCTGTCCCGTTGATGGCAAAGGAACGAATCATTGGTGTCGCAGAAGTGATCAACCGTACCGACGGAAAACAATTTACCGAGCAAGACCTCGATCTGTTTTCGACTTTTGGGCGCCAGGTTTCTCTCGCAATCGAAAATGCTCGCATGCACCGGATGGAATTGGAGCAGGAGAGACTGCAGCAGCAACTTGAATCCGCGCAAGTCATTCAGCAAAGTTTCATGCCGGAAATATTACCGGGAGCAAAAGCAGACAGATTTCAACTGGCAGCTAAAAATTTGCCGGCCATTTCCGTGGGCGGAGATTTTTATGATGCTGTCGAACTGGACGAAAATCATCTCGGTCTTCTTATCGGCGATGTTTCCGGTAAAGGCGTTCCTGCTGCACTTTACATGGCGCGGTTGATGAGTGATTTCCGTTTTTTTGTTCAGCAAAAGAATGATCCGGCGGATCTTTTAACAAAGCTTAATGAAATATTAGTTGACCGCAGTCGGCAGGGAATGTTTGTAACTTTACAATATCTGATCGTCGATTTGATGACCGGGCGTGTCAGGTTTTGCGATGCCGGGCATCTGCCCATGATTCATGTTTCCGGGAAAAATAAAAACGCCCGGCTTGTCGATTGTGACAAGGGCGTCCCATTGGGCATTACGAAAACAATGCAGTTTGCAGACACGGACGTCTCACTTGAACCCGGCGATTATCTGATGCTTTATACCGACGGAATTATCGAGACGATAAATGAAAATAATGAGCAGTTTTCAATTCATCGCCTGGTGGAATTTGCGAGCCAAAAACAGGGCAAGCCGGAAAATGTGATCAATGCTCTCATTAAAGAGGTAATGTGTTTTTCTGAAAACATGCCACAGCATGATGACATTACTGCAATGGCCTTGCGATGGAACGGCCCTTCAGTTTGAAAATGAGAAAGGTAGGATTGGAGTCGATTTTGGGCGGTGTGAAGTGTTTACATCCTGTTGACCTGTATGCTAAATTTGCATGATTTATGGAGTCTGATCGGTAGCCACTTTCTGAGACAATCTATGGCAAAAAAGATTGAAGTACGAATTACCAGTGATCCGCAAATGCTCAGTGTGTTGCGCGCAGCGATAACACAAGTAGGCCAACTTGCGGGTTTTGCTCCAATGGAGATCAGCAAGATTGTTCTTGCCGTGGATGAGGCATGTTCCAATATCATGCGCCACGCGTACAAGGGAAAGAAAAATCAGCCGATCATTGTAACCTGCAAATTGAAACCAACCAAACTCGAGATCGTCATGCATGATTTTGGAAATTCGGTAGATGTGGAAAAAATCAAATCGCGGAAGCTGAACGATCTGCGGCCGGGTGGACTTGGGGTTCATATTATGAAAAGTATTATGGATAGAGTGATTTTTAAAAACGGAACAGATGAAGGTAATTTCCTAATAATGCAAAAAGCGTTACCAAAGAGGCAATAAAGTGAGCTTAAACATCAAAGTGCAGACGAAAGACCAATATGTTCTGCTGAATATCGAGGGGGACGTGGATCTTTACTCATCACCGGATGTGCGCGAGGCACTCCTGAAACTCACGAAGAAAAAAACACCGACAATTCTTGTGAATCTGGAAAAAGTTCCTTATATGGATAGTTCCGGCGTGGCGACTCTTATCGAGGGATTACAGCAGTGCAATAAATATCAGGGTAGATTTAGTCTGGTCTCTTTGCGGGATAATGTGAGAGAAGTTTTTGAGCTGACCAGGCTCGACAAAATTTTCGAAATTCATAAAGACGTGAACGAAGCTTTGGCAAATGGATCGGTATGAGAAATATTTTCGGCAAAACCGGACATGGTTTTTATTCTTTCATCGCGCATCTTGCCAGGATATTGAAATTGAGCGGACAATCTCTTTACTGGATTTTTATCGCTCCGTTCAAAGGGAAGAGAATTCGCTGGCGCCTCACCTTTATCCAAATGGTGCGTATCGGTGTAGATGCTGTTCCTATTGTCAGCATTATCACTTTTTCCGTGGGTTTGATTATTGCCATGCAAGCGGCATATCAACTGGAACGATTCGGCGCGTCGATTTATGTCGCCGATCTTGTCGGCGTGTCCATCACCCGGGAACTGGGACCGCTTATCACAGCTATCATCATTGCCGGAAGAAGCGGCTCGGCCATTGCCGCGGAAATCGGCACGATGAAGGTAGCGGAGGAAATCGACGCGTTGAAAACCATGGCGCTTAATCCTATTGGGTTTTTGGTCGTTCCGAGAACACTTGCTATGATTATCGTCGTGCCGTGCCTTACAATTCTGGCTGACTTTCTCGGCATTGCCGGCGGTTTTTCTCTGGCGGTCTTTAGTTTGAAAATACCGTTTATTGCGTATTTTAACGAGACGGCCACGGCCATTTTGCTCAAAGATTTTTTGACCGGTCTGGTAAAAAGCCTGGTTTTTGCGGTGATCATTTCTCAAATCGGCGCTTACCAGGGATTCAGCGTTTCCGGCGGTGCCGAAGGCGTGGGAAAATCGACAACCGCTTCGGTCGTTTCGTCTATATTTCTTATCATATTTTCAGACCTTATTTTTACAATGATTTTCTTTTCGGCGTAACAAATATGCCTGAACCAATTATAAAAATTCGTGATCTTCATACAAGTTACGGAGAACTGAAAGTTCTGAAAGGGATCACCCTCGATGTTTATGCCGATGAAACGCTGGTTATTCTTGGGCGTTCCGGATGCGGCAAGAGTACACTGCTGCGCCATCTCATCGGACTGCAAAAACCGACCAAAGGTGAAATTTATATCAAGGATGTTGATATCGTTCGTGCTTCGGAAGATGGACGCGAAGAGGTGATGAAGAAAATCGGCATGCTGTTTCAGGGCGCGGCCTTGTTCAACTCGATGTCAGTGGGAGAAAATGTTGCTCTGCCGCTGGTGGAACATACGCCGCTGGAATCATCGACGATTAGCATCATGACGAGGATGAAGCTCGATCTTGTTGGGCTTGCCGGATTTGAGAACTTTATGCCTTCGCAATTATCAGGAGGAATGAAAAAGCGCGCTGCCATGGCGCGTGCCCTGGCCATGGATCCCGACATCTTGTTTTGTGACGAGCCTTCTGCGGGATTGGATCCCATTGTTGCCGTCGGCATTGATCATTTGATTTTAAAATTGAAAAAAGCCTTTAAAATGACCATCGTTGTGGTAACCCATGAACTGGCTTCCGTGTTTTTGATTGCCGATCGTATTGCCCTTTTGCACGAAGGCGAAGTGATTTTTCTCGGCACAAAGGAGGAAATGAAAAATAGCAAGGACCCCAGGATTTGTCAGTTTCTCGAGCGCCGGCCTGATGAAGAAATCATTGATCGCGACAAGCATCTCAGTGCGTTGGTGGGCGAAGGCTATATTTCATAAATAGATAAATAACTCAAAGGATACTCATGGAATATAAATCGAGTGAAATAAAAGCGGGAATTTTTATTCTCCTGAGTGTGGCGCTTTTTATCGGATTTCTGGCCGTTATCGTGGGGATGAATTCCTGGACGGAAAAGGAAACTTTTCGTGCACGGTTCACCTACGTTGGGGGGATCGAAAAAGGATCGATTGTGCGCTATGCAGGATTGGAGGTCGGACGTGTGGTTGGGCTAAAGTTAGCTGGCGGCGATGACCCCAGGGTAGAACTGCAATTGGAGGTGAAAAAGGATACGCCGATCCGCCGGGACAGCAAGGCTTTTATCACGACTATTGGCATTATGGGTGCATACTACCTTGAAGTGACAGCCGGTTCCCCCGATGCTCCCCGCATTCCCTCGGGCGGATTAATCCCTTCAAATGACGTTCCCGGTTTTGCCCAGATGTCAGGCCCCGCGGCCTCGGCTACAGAACAACTTTCCGAGCTTTTGGCTCGTCTGAATGATGTCCTCAATGATGACAATAGAAAAAATATTTCGGATATGATCGCTGCATTTAACCACATGGCGGAAGTCACTGCGGATAGTATGGGTTTGGTATTCACACACCTGGATAAATTATCCAAAGAACTGGAACAGATGACGGCTACCATTAGCACCATGTTGGCACAAAAAGACAGTTCCATCACCGGATCACTCACTGCGCTGGAAAATACCCTGAAGCAAAGCGAGGAATTAATGTCAAAATTGAATTCGGCTTTTGATGAAATGGATTATACTGTCGTGCAAAATCGAGATGCGTACAATGAGATCGTTAAAAATATGTCGGCAATTTCCAGAAATTTGCAGGACTTTACCCGGTCGATCAAAGAACAGCCGTGGAGTCTTGTGCGCAAGTCCGCACCGCCCGAGAGAAAACTGCCCTGACATGTAAATGATGAAACCTGATTGAAGAGTAATTTGTAAAAAGTGGAGTTTTGCAATGAAGAAATATTTCTTGGGACTGGCCTCTGTCCTTTTTTTACTTTCATGCGGTCACGTTCCCGAAACACATTATTTTACCATTGATTATCCCCTGGTTCCTGCGGAAAACACAAATGGCCATGGTATTCTGTGGGTGAAAAAATTTGATACAGACGATCTTTACTCTCAGGATAAATTTGTCTATCAGATTTCAGATTATGAAGTGAAATTTGATAATTATCGCCGCTGGGTGTCAACTCCGGCTGAATTGCTCACGCTTCAGGCCGTCGCGCATTTGCGTGCTTCCGGTGCTTTTGAACGAGTGACGATGGTACCGCCGCGAGAAAGAAATTGGTTGGTACTTTCCTGCCGGATAAAAAAGTTTCAGGAAAATTTCAAGGGCGCTGACCATTCCGCACAAGTCGCCCTCTGGATTCGAGTGACGTCGGAACCGCAGCACAAAATACTCTGGTCAGAGCTGCTGCAACAAAAAGTACGGATTGAAGGTCATTCGGAAAATGCGATTTTAAGAGCTATGAGTGAGGCCGTGCAAAATGTGTTTAGTGAACTGGTTGAAAAATTGCGGGCTAACATTTCATAAATCTTGAAAAGCAGTTCCCAAGCGGACGTTTGCATAAACTCCCTCGTTTTCGCCGCAGTAGCAAAGTTTCCATCTGCAAAATAATCGGACCCTTCTTCTCTGCCTTTTTTAGCGTGGTTCGGAAAATTTGTTGTAGTATCTTTTAAAAAAATATATTAATTTCACTCCATTTCAATTACCGAATAAATGCAATTTTACAGGGCTTTCAATGAAAAAAATAAAACTTGTTGATAAAATTCTTGAACACAGCGGGGATAGCATCCTTGTCATTAGTAAAGATGGCGTGATCCTGTCGGCCAATCCCGAAGCGTTGGATTTATTAGAGTTCTCTGAGGAAGAATTGGTCGGCAAGTCCTATTATTGGTTTTTCTTCAACCAAACGCCAAATCAAAAATTGGGCGAATTGATCAACGATGGATTTCATAAATCGGCAGAACATTTTTTGGAGGAAGCGAGCTACTCCACACCTTCCGGGCTTGTTAAGAAGGTGAAAATATCCACTGCTCTCCTGGCAGAGCAGCCATCGGGACCTGCATTCCACCCGAAAGAGTCGCTGGTGGTTTTTATAAAACGTGTCGACAAAGGTCGTGCTGCCAAAAGCACGGACGAGGGCCGTCGCGATACTGTCATGGTGAACCGCCTGAAACGAGAGTTGGAAGAGACTAAAAAACAGAATGATCAATTTAACGTGCTTTTAAACCGGTTCGATCTGGTCAAGACGCTCATCGCCGGTCTTGTTTTTATCATTTTCGGATTTGCACTGGTGTTTTCAAAAAACAGCATCCAGCTTTTTCCGCGCAAAATCGTCAGACAGCCCGTTCAAGGCGTGGAAGGAAAAATTGTTACGGCAACTTTGGATTCGTTAACCATGGGGATCGAACTTTCCGGCATGATCGAACCCTATAACAAAGTGATGATTGCAGCGCAAACCTCTGGTAAAGTTGTGCGCCGTAACTTTAACGAGGGAGATTATGTGCAAAAGGGGGCTATTCTCTACCAGATGGACACCAAGGATCTGGCGAAAAACGTGCGTTCTGCGCGCGTTGCTTATATTGAATTACTGGAAAAATATAACCAGTTGGCCGGATGGGATTCGAGTCTGGTTGTTATGCAGGCGAAACGAAAATTCGAGCTGTCCAAGATTGCACTGAAGAATGAACGAAAGAAATTACAGGAAACAAAAAAGCTTTTCGAAAAAGGGATCATTCCCCGGATTGAATATGAGCAGGCCATGACGGCGTATAAAAAGGCCGAGTATGATTATGAAAATGCGCAGCAGTCCCTTGAAACTGAAATGGATAAAGGCAGTCAGGATAAGAAGCAAGTCTTACGCTTAAAACTGGATAATGCAAAGGAAGAGTTGGATGAAGTCGAAGCGCGGTACGAAGCAACATTGATTCGTGCACCTGTTTCCGGAATTGTGATGCGCCCCGAATTAAAGAGCGGCAGGGTCGGAGACTTTAAGAATGAGGGTGAGATGGTGAACGACGGTGATCTTGTCGCGACAATCGGTGCCACTGAATCCTATATTATCAATTCCGCTATTGGCGAACTGAGCGTGAAGAAAATAAAAGTCGGACAAAAGGTCATCATTTCCGGTCCCGGATTTCAAAATCTAAAACTCGAAGGAAAAGTCGACTGGATTGCCTCCACTGCTACAGTTAACGGCGACTTTCGCTTTTTTCCCGTTCGTATCAGTTTTTCGGATGTGCCCGATTCGGTAAGTAAACAGATTCGGCTTGGCATGTACGCAGAAATGTCCATTCATACTCAGGACCTGAAAAATGTTGTGACCGTTCCCATCGAAGCCGTTTCTTACAGTGACGGCAAAGACCAAGTCATTGTTGTTAATGAAAAAGGGGAATACGAGGAGAGACCCGTGATAACAGGATACAGCGACCGGGGGAAAATTGTGATTAAAGAAGGCCTCAAGCCCGGCGAGAAAGTGCTTATTGGTTCGATGGAAAAATCGTGATGAAAATATCAACGCATCTTTCAATTGCATTTCGTTATTTTAATAAAATACAAAAAAAACTGTGTATCGTGGCGATCAGCATGGCTATCGGCATTGCGTCATTCTATCTTTTGATTTTTTTCGGTGAAATTGTGCGCCAGGAGACGGCGCGGCGATTTTATGCTCCGGGTGTCGATCTTTTTTCTATCGTCAAGCGGGACGAGGCTGTCAAAATTGCTCCGGCGCAAATTCGATTGTTCGATGAAAAAGCCGCGGCTTATTTAAAGCGCAATCCGCAATTTGTTGTCAATGTCGCGCCGGAATTATCAACCATCAGCGAAATTCATTATGGAGAATTAACAGTCAAAGTTCCGGTCATTGGCGTCGATGAAGGGTATCTGGGCGTGTATGGCTTGCAGCTCGAGTACGGACGGTTTTTTACGCGATTTGATTCCACAAAATCATACAGCGTGATCGGCAACCGTTTGTTCCAACGTCTGAGGGAAAGCGCATCCGATTCTCTCATTGGGGCACGCATTTATATCGGTCAACAATTGGTGGAAAATATGGGGGTTCTGGAAGCAAGCGAAAGTATTTCCAGCGAATACTCTATCGATGATGCACTGTTTTTGCCGCTCGCCACGCTTGAGCAATTTGCAATTCATCCGGGAATCAGCAAAATAACGGTTCGCGCGAATCCCGGTCAACCGATTAGCGAGGTTGTGCAATATCTCGATCACTCGTTGCAGGATTATCTGGGCGACATATCCAACCTGGAAGTGAATAATCAGCGGGTTTTCCTGAGCATTATTTCCGAACGGGTGAAAAATCTTTCAATCCTTTGGGGTGCATTGGGTATTATTGCCATGTTCATCGGCAGTTGGGGTTTGCTGCGAATTATGTGCATATCTATTCTGAGGAGGAGAATGGAAGTCTCTTATCTGCAAAGATTTGAAGCACATGATAAAAGCCTTTTAGCGCAATTTCTTACCGAGACGCTCATCGTTACAGTCATCACGGGAATCCTGGGTATTGGATTCGGAATTGTTTTTTCCGTCGTTATTTCCCGTTTGAACAACTGGATGTTTTTTATTTCTTTCCTCGGAATTGCAACTTCGTTTGTTGTCACGCTTCTCATAAATTTGATTATGGGTGTCTATCCCGTTGCCATCACTCTTTACTCAAAGAAGGTGAAAGGAAAACTAGAAGAATAATTTGAATATGAAACAGAATATCATGAAACAAATCCGGAAAATGGAGAAAACTTTGCAATTTTGCATGTCGGGGAAATTCCTCGATTTAATGACTGTTTTAGTTTTTGTGGTTTTGATCACATGGCCTTTTCATCCTTCTTCTGCGCAGGATGAACGTAAGGGAATTGAGGTTATCCCTTCAACACGGAGCGAATCACAATCTGATAGCAGTTATCTGAAAAATAACGAGCAGGATTTGCTTTCGCTCAGTTCTTTCGTGGATAGTTCGGGCATCAGAAAGCTGTCTTTGGAGAAGATTATAAAACTGGCCGTCGAGCACAATCGAATCCTGAAGAGATATAGATTGTCCGGCGATGCGGCCAAAATTCGATTAAAACAAGCAGAATATAGATTCTTGCCAAGTGCATATATAAATGCCGGTCGTACGGAGAACACAAATGTTTCTCTCGGACAGGTGGAAAGGACGCGGAAATTAAACAGTCGCCTGGGATTCTATCGGGCACTTGAAACAGGTGGTTCGGTAAGCGTCAACATGAACAACAGCACAAACGAGTCTTCGGCGAATGTCGGCATTGTTAATTACAGTTCCGGGCTGAACATTGCCGTGAGCCAGCCTCTCCTTGCCGGCCGGGGCATCAAAGTGAACCATGTCCCTATTGAACGGGCAAAAGATTATGCCAAAACGTCCATGCTCTATGTGAAGCAGAATCTGATTAATTTAATAACAAGAATTGAAAGCACTTATTGGGATTTGATCCTGGTTTATAAAGATTATGACATTCAAAAAGATGCACTAAAGCGCGCCAAAGAGTTGCTGGAAGTGAATAAAAGTTTGATCGAATCCGGACGCATGGCTTCTCAGGAAATTGTACAAACGGAATCGGACATTGCCTCGCGCGAAATTACTGTAGCCGGCGCAGAAAATGCAATCATTTCGACACAGATCAATCTGCAGGAACAACTGGATTTGGGTGAACGAATATTAATTCAACCGACGACAAAAATGGAGTTCAAACCCGTCAGCATCAGTGTAAAAGACTGTTTGGCAAGGGCATATAAAAACCGGCCGGACTGGCTCATTAACGAACTCTATCTGGAAATTAACCGCATGAACTTGATGGTTGCGAAAAATAATAATCAGTACACCCTTGGCAGTTCCGCCAGCATTGGCAGTGATGTCACCAGTGATCACAGCATGGAAAAAGCATTCCGCGACGCCATGACTTTTAAAGAGCTTTCCTGGAATGTGGGCCTTTCATTTGTTGTACCATTTAATAAACAGGTTCTGGAAAATAATTATCAAATCTATCTGATCTCTTACCGGCAGCAAAAGATTTATGTGGACGAACTCCAGGATGATATCCGCATTGCCGTGGAAAATTCTGTTCGAAACGTGCAGTTTTCTTTAAAACAGGTAGGACTTGCGCGCCGCGCGAAACAGCTCGCACAAAAAAAACTCAATCTCGAAGAAGAAAAAATGAAAGTTGGTCGTTCCTCCAATTTCCAGGTCATCAGCTACCAGCGCGATCTCACAAATGCCCAGAACGAAGAACTCCGCCGAATAGCGGGCTATCTCAAAGCTCTTGGCTACCTGGAACAAACAATGGGAACGACATTGGAAAAGTGGGGGATAAAGGAGGAAAGTGTGGAATGAATTTTCCGGTAAAGAGGCCGGAGCGAGGGCAACGATTTTGACGTACGCGGTCACCTGCGCGGCATCAAAATTATAGACATTCGATTCATGAGTAATTCGTAAAATGTCGAAAAGCATGTCATCGCGAGGAGCGGAGCGACGAAGCGATCTTTATAAAACAGCATGTTAGTCGATATACAGATTGCTTCGCTCGCAATGACATTTTTGGACTTTTTACGAATGACTCATTCATTTTTCAGGTTGAAAACAGCGACCGGCGCAAAGTCGGCGGAATCCGAGCATGTGACGGATGTCAGGATTTGGACCTGGGTTATTTGTCTCCACGCCAAGCCATTGTCGTCGTCGCTGTTGTCAGTAAGGCTAAGCTTTTGAATGTCCTCATTAAGTGAAGACATGATTTGCCACGGAGGGAGGGATAAGACTTGACTCACCTCTTGAAAATTGGCGCCATTGAGACGGCGAAACCCCGAGTTTCTTTTTAAAACATTTTGAAAAATAATACTGCGATTCAAAACCAACTAACAAGGAAATCTGTTTTACTGAGAGCGAAGTCTCTCTGAGCAATTGTTTTGCTTTATTTAATTTTATTTGCAGAAAATATTGTCCAGGCGCTAGTCCGGTATAATGGCGAAACATGCGCCTGAACCAGGAATATCCGATGTGAAGTTCCACGACTAATTGTTCAAAATCAACCGGCTTGTCGATATTTTCTACCATGTATATTTTGGCTTTTTTAATAACCGTTTCAATTTCTTTACTACCGAACTGCCTGCGCCGCTCTGCAGTATGAACCTGAGCAATGATTTGATACGTAAGCGAAGCGATAATTTCTCTATAACCAATTGTTTCCTCTTCCAGCAATTCTAAAATTTGATGATACAATTGAAGCAATGTCTCATTAAATCCGATTTCCAGAATTGGTTTACTAGGGGACAATATTTTGTGTTGCATAAATTTTTGTGGTTGAATGCCATTAAAACAAACCCAATATTCTTTCCAACCTGTGTGAAGGTTTGGTGCATAACTGTGCCAAACACCCGGAAAAAGGAGAAGAACAGTTCCTTCCTTTATCTGTGTCTTGCCTATGACCTTCGATTTAAAGAAGCCCTTCCCGCGAGTGATGTAGATTATTTGAAATTCCGGTAAAACGCGTCCTTTTTTCCAATTGAACATATATGCATTTGGATGTTTGGCAGGTGGATAAGGGACATGAGGCGGTATATCTGAATGCCCGCACCCAGTAACGTATAGCCCCCAAAGTTTGTCCGAATCGGCTACAGTCAAATAATCAAATGTGGAATATTTTGTTTTGATCATAGTGAAGTTTCTTAACTTATCAACTGTTTCTTTATTATTTATGTGTCAAAAAGTACAAAATATTTCCCATTTTGTCCATTTCTTTTTTACAAATATAAAGTACCTTTAGTATAAATATTATGAACGATTATTTATTCCAGGTATAAAAGCTTTTCATTCAGGAACCTCCATTATGATGAGGAGATAAGTTCGAAGTGTCTTTTCTATAATTCCCAAGTATTAAATAACTCATCCATATAGTGAAACTGTTAATTCGCTAAAGTCATTCAACGGATTATCGTTTCAAATGAGCCCCAACTTTTATAAATGTAACCTATTGGAAGTTTTCAACAATAACATAACACACTATGTTTTTGGTATAGGAAGACGACACAATCCGGGTAATACATTTACAGTCTTTAGTTTCCACCTATACTTTTATCTCTTCTTTTTTATGTTATAATTATTACAACAACTGAACTAATATGAGCCATACGGCAGATGCTCAGGTTTCAGATTTGGAATTGAGGCAATCGGAAAAGTACTCATACAGAGGTTACAGAACAAGCGATTTTACGAGCAAGGCTACACCTATACGCGCGAATATTCGTTAATCTATTTTAAGAAAGTATTTTCCAATTCCGGAAGGTGGAAATTTTTAGAAAGGAGGTGATAGTCATTGGTGTTGATTTTTGTGGTATAGAATAAATGTTCAGTGGTTTTAATTTAAATGAGGAGGTGATACATTATAAGCTGATTGCTTGAGGAGTATTTATAAATGGAAGTAAAATTTATAAGAAAATGTGATACCTACAAGTATGTCTATAAAAAGGAGAAAAAAATGGAAAACATGCTACGTAAGGTTAGTTTTCCCTTGATGCTGACTTGCTTTGTTCTCTTTCTTTTTCAAGGAGAAACATTAGCTGGCATTACCGGTAAAATTGCAGGTACTGTTAAAGATGCTAATACCGGTGAGGCATTACCTGGAGTAAATGTTATTATTTTAAGTACATCTATGGGAGCAGCAACCGATCTTGATGGCCATTACTTTATAATAAACATTCCTCCTGGAACTTATTCTGTAAAAGCATCTATGATGGGATATGAAGATGTGACAAAAACAGAAGTAATGGTCAACGCGGATCATACTACTACAATAGGTTTTGACCTGAAAGTTTCCACCATAGCAGGGCAGGAAGTGACAATTGTCGCGCAAAGAGAAATAGTGCCAATGGATGTCTCAGCAAGCCGTATAGTTGCAGAGGCTCAGGAAATAACGCGAGTTCCAGTGGTTACAGATCTTACCCAGTATATTAATTTGCAGGCGGGAATTGAAGGTGATATAATTCGAGGCGGAGGATTAGATCAGACGCAGTTTATGATGGATGGCTTGATGGTGGTGGACAATCGAGCAAATAAACCTTTGATGATGGTTAATCTCAGCGCAGTGAAGGAGCTTAACATTACCAAAGGAGGCTTTAATGCTGAATATGGTAATGTTCGTTCCGGACTCATTAATGTCATTACCAAAGAAGGTTCTCCGACGGAGTATCACGGTTCAATTGATTTCCGCCTAAGCCCACCTCATCTTAAACATGGCGGACCCTCCCTGTTTAGCCCAGAGAACTATTTTCTAAAACCTTATCTTGATCCTGCGGTTTGCTGGGTAGGTACTAAAAATGGAGCATGGGATGAGGGAACCCAACGGCAATATCCCGAATTTATGGGCTGGAATGCTTATTCTGAAAAACTCTTATCGGATGATAATCCAAGTAACGATATGACACCGGCAGAAGCCCGAGATTTATTCCTATGGCAACATGCAGCAGAAGGAAGCGGCAAGCTCGGACAAAAAGAAGGTAAATACGGTAACAAACCGGATTGGAATGCAGACGCCAGCTTTGGCGGACCTGTTCCGATTATCGGAAAGTATTTGGGAAATTTGAGCTTTTTTGCCTCCTACAGAGATAATTGGGAAATGTTCGCACTCCCTACAAACAAAGATTATTATAAAGAACAAAATTCTCAGTTGAAATTTATATCCAGATTATCGCCTTCTATGAAGTTAGTGGTCGAAGGATTATATGGAGAGATTAATACTGTAGCGGCAGGACCTTTTAGCGGACGAGATTACTACCTTACGAGCGGCAATGCCATTCTTAATAGCTCTATTACTGGAAATGGTGAGGATGGTATTAAAGGATCTCATCTCTATTTTCCTAGTGCTCTCAGTCCATTCAATGTATATCGTTCGATGGAAGGTATAGCTTTTGATCATATTTTAAGTCCAAGTACGTTCTACAATGTCCGAGTCTCGCATACAAGGATTAAAAATTTTAGTAATGGCTGGGATCGAACCCGTGATACAACCATTGTCAAATACTTTGGTAATTACGGAGTTGATGAGCAACCCTGGGGGTACTGGGATGAAGGAGGGTCCAGAAGAACGATGGATGGGAGAATATATGTAGCAAAGGCTGCCAGAACCCGTGATTGGTCGAATGTAAATACGTTTAATTTCAAGTTTGATCTTACCAGTCAGATCAACACGTACAACCAGACAAAAATCGGCTTCTTGATCAACTATGATGATATTAATAACGACTATGGTTATAAAGAACCGGCCGCTGAATTCCGTACCTGGTGGCGTAAATCAAGAGAATTTCCCATCCGTGCTGGAGCTTATGTTCAGGATAAACTTGAATTTGAAGGTATGATTGCCAACTTTGGTGTGAGGTTGGATTATAATGATCCAAACACAGACTGGTACACGGTTGATAGATATTCAGACTATTTTAGAAAACAGTATACAGATGTGTTCACCCAGGTTGCCCCTAAAGAGCCCGCCAAAGGCCATTTAAAGGTCAGTCCTCGTTTAGGCATATCTCATCCAATCTCTGCTAATGCCAAACTCTACTTTAACTATGGCCATTTCTATAGTATGCCAAGATCATCCGATATGTATGAGATTGATTATGGCGTCTCTGGAGCAACCAATGGCATTCGTTTTATTGGTAATCCATCTGCCGATCTGCCAAAAACAGTTGCCTATGAGCTTGGCTGGGAATATAATTTAATGGATTTGTTACTTTTTCACGTAGCAGGATATTATAAAGATGTCAGCGACCAAACAGGGACTGTATCTTATGTAAATTATGATGGCAGCGTGAATTATAGTACAATCGAAAATAAAAATTATGCTGACATACGAGGCTTTGAAATAAGGATCGACAAACGTTTTGGTCAATGGATTACCGGATGGCTTAATTATAATTACATAGTAACCAAATCCGGTTATATTGGGCGACGGACCTATTATCAGGATCCTCGGAAAGCAAAAATTTATGGGTTAGAAAATCCATACCAGGAGCGACCCGTTGCACGTCCATTTTTACGAACTAATATTGCCCTTACCAGTCCTCAGGATTGGGGTCCGACAATTGCGAGTATCCGACCATTAAGTGATATTAACCTAAGTCTGCTTTTTCATTGGAAAGCTGGTCGCTGGATGACCTACGATCCATTATATACGGGTGAATTGCAAAGCAATTTGCAATGGAGAGATAATTATAGTTTTGATGCAAGAGTAAGCAAAAGAATGAAAGTAGGGAAATACGCAATCACATTATTTGCGGATGCCTTTAATTTGTTTAATAATCAGGTATTTAGCACCAGGGCTTTTGCGGATAATTTGGATGCTCTCAACTATTACAAATCACTCCATCTGCCCATGTATGATGCTCCGGAGTATCGGCAAGCAGGTTATACATCTGGAAATGACAAACCCGGCGATTTAAAAAGTGATGATAAACCTTACATAGATGATCCAAATATTGATTTTCTTAAATACCTGAATCAGAGAAGTATCTTTTTCGGAATCAAAGCTGAATTCTAAAAGGATTGACTATCTAATGGGAGTACTTATTATGAAAAAACTATCATATTTAATAATGCTGAACTGTGCAATTTTGTTGATTTTTTTTCAATTTGCACAAGCAAGTGTTTCCAAGTATGTGGGAGTTGGTAAATGCCAGTCCAGAATATACGATACGACAGAGTTTGGATCAACAGGCGGCCGGCATTATCATGGCTATTATTATACGAATGATTTCATTCGAGGCTTTCTTCAGGGTGGTGGTTGGCATTTGGCTTGCCGAGATTGGACCGATCAATATGGAGAGGTGTATCAAGTTGGCATGGCTGCAGCCGCAGAAATCGCCATTAATGAAGGTGAAGAGATTATTCCGGTTCCTGATAAAGACGGAATAACTATTCATCGCTATTTTCGCTATCAACCGCCAACGATTACAGTCGATGGTTTCCGGTTGGATGAACCTTTTCCACAAAGAGGTGACGAAGTGAATCCGGATGTAATTCCGGGAACCGCTGATATCATGGTTGAATCAACAATTAGAACCAGATTGGGAGTTGAAATACATCAAAGAGTTTTGGCTTGGTCTCAAACAAATCATGACGATTACATTATTGAAGAATATACTTTTACAAATACTGGCAATGTCGATCTGGATGACGAAATCGAACTCCCCAATCAAACTCTAAATGGCCTTTATTTTATGCGAGATAACAGGTGGAGAGACGATTATGGTGCTGGATTACCTAGCTATCGTGGAAATTGGCATAGCTTTTATGGCGAAAGACCGGGGGATAGTTTAAGAATATCTTATGGATATCCACGCAGGGGTGCGGATGTAGATTATGATGAATTTGGTTATCCTGATTACACTAATACTGGATATTTGCAGTCACCTGAATATGTGGGTGATGTTTTTCTCCATGTGGATAAATCCCCTGGTGAAGAAGTCGATGATAAAACCCAACCCCAAATGACAGGTACTCAATCTGTAGGCAAAGGTTTTTACAGAAAAGACGCTACAAGTTCGAGCCTGGAAAATATTGACCTTATTTATCAGACTATGCAATTTGGATTTAATCCTTATGACGGCACACCTTACCTGGAAGGTGCTTATCCGGGAACCCATCATACCGTCAGGATGGATGAGATGGGGTATGAATTTACTACAGACATACCCTGGAATGCGCCACTGGGCATCTGCCATTCATTTGAAGGATGTGGTCCATACACTCTAAAGCCGGGCGAATCTATAAAGATTGTGTGGGCTCTGACTCTTGGTTCTCTTTCGCCAGAAAAATCATGGGAAATAGGTACAGCATGGAAAGCCGGAACATGCGTATGGGAAGGGAAGAATGATTTAGCCGATTATTATCCTACATTCAAAGATTTTCCTGGTATTGCACCTACGAAAAATGATCAGGCAAAAGACCGCTGGGTATGTACCGGCAAAGATTCACTTTTCAGAAATGCTGCGAACGCTGTATGGAATTATCAGCACAATTATAATGTACCAATTCCTCCACCACCGCCATCAATTGAAATACATTCTCTACCGGACGGGGTGAACATTTCCTGGGGCAGTGAATCAGAATCTGCACCCGATTTTGCCGGCTATAAAGTCTATAAAGCCGTGGCAAATCCTGGCCCTAAAGTTATTTCTGATACCTTGATGGGATCATGGAAGGCTATATTTGAATGCGGCGAGGGAACTGCGAATCCTTTAACGCATAGTTATGACGACACCCGTGCGGTACGGGGACAAGCAAATTATTATTATGTTGCCGCATTTGATAATGGAACAGCAAATAGCGCCGATGCGGTTGGGATTCCGGGAAAAAAGCTTGAAAGTGCACCATGGTTAAACCGGACAACCAGAGCAGCATATTTAACAAGAGAAGCAGGAACACTTTCTAGCGTGCGTATTATTCCAAATCCGTTTAACATCAGCGCGGATAAGCTACAATTCCCCGGCGAGCAGGATAAAATCGTATTTTATGATCTGCCTCCGAAATGTACCATCAGAATTTACTCCGAAAGTGCCGATCTGATTAAAACAATAGAACACACAGACGGATCAGGAGATGAATCCTGGGGTGTTTTACAAGAAGAATGGTCCGCATCAGAAACCGGGCAGATTGTTGTAAGCGGAGTTTATATTGCTTATATAGAAACACCCGGAGGAGAGAGCACTGTACTTAAATTTGCTATTATAAGATAAAAATCTCCGATAATAACCGTCTATCGTCTGACAATATCAGGATTAAATGGAGGTATAACCAGATGAAAAAACTATTTTTGTATATATTGATGATTTCAATACTGACAATCTTTAGTGTGCCAGCTCACTCTACGATCAAAAAGGTAGGTCAAACGGGATTGCAGTTTTTAAAGGTCGATGTCGGCGCAAGAGCAGCCGCAATGGGTGGAGCTTATAATATGGTTGGCGAAGATGCCACAGCTCTTTTCTATAATCCGGCTGGTATAGGTAAAGAGCAATCCAATTTTGACTTGTTTGTCGGCAGAACAGAGTGGATTGCAGACATCACCTATAATGCGTTAGGTATCGTGAAAAATCTGGGTACCTGGGGCAATGTCGGTCTTAGTTTTATTAATGTTGATTATGGCAATAACATTTTGGGCACTCAGGTCGCAGACAACGAGAAAGGCTTTATTGAAACAGGAAATCTTAATTTTGGTGCCTATGCCATTGGCTTGGCTTATGCACGTCAATTAACGGATAAATTCCTGATTGGCGGTCAGATTAGGTATGCCTACCAACACCTTGGTAAGAGCACCTTAAATGAAGGCGCAACTGTAAAAAATGAAGTTTCCGGCCTTTCTTATGATTTTGGAACTATATTCTATCCGGGATTTAAAAGCTTTCGGATGGGCATGAGCATAAACAACTTTTCAACTGAGTTTAAATACCAGAAAGAAGGTTTCGAGTTACCTTTGACATTCAAAATAAGCTTCGCCATGGACGTATTGGATTTAATAGGCGAGCATAAAAACTCTTTGTTAATTGCACTGGACGCTGTCCATCCACGTGATTATACGGAGAGAATTCACCTCGGAGGTGAGTATTTGTTTATGAACATGTTTGCCTTTAGGGCCGGCTACAAATTCAATTACGACGAAGAAGGTCTTACCGCAGGACTTGGCTTTAACAGTGATATTGGCGGACTCGATTTAAAAATAGACTATGCCTATTCTGACCTTGGAGCCTTTAATATGGTAAACCGATTTTCATTTGGAATTTCGTTTTAAACAAGTTACCTGAGCATTCACAAACCACCTCCCTCCCCCAGCTTTTTGATCGTTTTAATAGTAACCCAAAATAGCTGGGGGAGGGATATGCCTCTCATTGTGTCCACTATTTTATCAATCTGAGATCAATTACGATATCTTATCGAATGTTTATTTCGGAAAGGAATAAATTGATATCAAAAGCTCAAACAGAGTTCAAAAAATGGCTGATTTCGTTTTTTCTTTTAATGACTGCGATTTTAGTATCCATCTCGTGTGTGAGGCAAAAATCTAATTCCCTTGAAAAGAGTTTTATTCAGCCTCCTGCATCTGCCCAGATGAGAGTGTTCTGGTGGTGGCTGGAAAGTAATATCAGCAAAGAGGGAATTACCCGTGATCTTGAGGAAATGAAAAAGAAAGGAATCGGAGGAGCCCTGCTTTATGACGGCGGTTCTTCGTCGTACAGTGTGGCAAAGCGTACACCTGCCGGACCGCCTTATTTGGGAGCCAAATGGAGAGAACTTTTCAAATTTGCTCTTAAAGAAGCAAACCGATTGGATATAGAAATCACACTAAATGCCGGTGGCAGTGGCTGGAATGTGGGTGGACCCTGGGTTACGCCGGAGTTTGCGGCTCAGAAAATTGTTTTTTCTGATACAGAAATTTCAGGGCCTATATCATATTCAAATAGTCTCCCTTTGCCTACAGGCGTTCTCAAAGATAGTTTGGGAAACATTATCTATTACCGCGACGTGGCTGTATTGGCTTATCATGCCAACAAGAACACCTCTTTTCCACACAAGCCTATCAAAAATTGG